>CALAVA010000034.1 GCA_937892025.1 uncultured Bacteroidales bacterium | reverse complement strand
CAAAAAAAAATCATTTTTTTATTTAAAATAATGAATATGAGTGCAATATTTTTTTCATTTTTTTTATTTAAACAGACTTTCTAGGCTTTTTTTGCCATTGCAAATGGCTTTTTGAAGGCTATTTTTTGAATGTTTTTGATTTCTGCTTGGCATTTTTTTTTATCACCCCCCATATTTTGACAGACCTATTTTAAAATACCCCCGAAATGATATACAAAAAAATCGTACCTTTGCAAAACAGAATATATATTTTAAAGGTATAAATAAAATTAAATGAAATGTAAATTTTAGTATAAAAAATATAGTATAAATAAAGCGTTTGCTATTTGTTCCGACCTAACTGAAACGTGGAAAATTTCAAAACAAGGTATTTAGAGAAACAACAAATGCAAATGCCTGTGCAAAAAGCGGGCATTTTTGTCTTTTCTCTAAGGTAATTTCCACGACCGCAGTTAGGGGACGAGAGTGTTCGCCTCTTTTTTTTGCGGTTGTGAGAAAACACATGAGGAATCGGTAGCGAAATGCACAAATAATAATCGCTATGCAGATACATATAGGCAATCTTATACGGAAAGAATTGCGGAAACAAGGAAAAACAAACCAATGGCTTGCGGTGCAAATACACGTACACCCCCGTACTATCAACAAGATTTTTCTCAAAGATGTGATAGACACTCATCAATTGGCATTGATATGCAAAGCCCTTAATACAGATTTTTTTAAGGTGTTTTCTGAATCTTTGCATTGATTGCCCTAAATGGGCAAATGCCCATTTAGGGCAATCAAAATAAGTGTAAAATATGCAGTTAAGTGATACCTTTGCACGCAAAAAGTAAAAAAATTGTATAACATTAAAACCGATGTGCCGAATGGGATATAACACGGACACAAAAAAATGCAAAAAGTTAATTTAATTTATGGATGCTTAATAATGGCATTAATCTTTTCTATTTCATCTTGTGATGCTCAGAAAAGAGTTCCTAAAAAAACTCAACAAACAACACAACAACCCACTACTCCCATAGAATCGGATATCCAAAGACAAATTCGAGAGGAAAAAGAGCAATTGGAACTAGATAAAATAAGAAATGAACGTGCTATGTTACAAATTAAGCAGGAACAGGCAGAAGCAGCTTTAAGAGAACAAGCCATTTTTGAGGCGGGCACAAGAAAACTTCTTATTCCTTGTACAAAAGAGGCTTTGGAATTGGAAAAAAACAACCAGATGGCTGCACAAGGAATGTCAACAGGCAAAGAAAGACAAGAATTGGCTCTGAAAGATGCGAATCGTGTTGCTATCGCTGAACTAATGACTCGCTTTGTTGGTGTTATCAAAAATGGCATAGAGGATTACACAAAAGACACTGACACTAAGAATTTATCACGAGTACAAGAAGCACAATTGGAAGGTCTATGTATTAACGTTTGCGAAAAAGCTATAAACGAATATTTCAAACCTGCATGTCGTGAATTTGTACAGGACAAAAAAGGCACATATGGTTGTTATGTGGCAATCTATGTATCAACAAACAAAGTACTTGATGAAATAGACAAAGCACTTGAGGTGGCTGAAGTTGATGTGGATAAAGCCATGTTCCGCAAAAGATTGCAAGCCGAATTAGATGCTCAATCACGCAAAGAACAAGAAGCTAAACAAGCAGATTTAGAAAGATTAAAAGCATTGCAATCACAAGCCAACGAATAAATTTATGTACTGGAGGAAAACAAATAGGATATTGCTTCTATTTGTTTTCCTTTTTAGAACAAACAAGTAATATGAGAGCTAAATTATTCTTATTTGTAGCACTATTATGCACACTACTATTGGTCAATGCACAGCCTGGACGCATGATGCCATATTGGGTAACCCAATTGCCAAATGCCAATGCCAACAAGCACTATTATTATCGTGTAACAATGGGCGAAGCCTCCACTTACGATAAAGCATACGCAAGTGCTTTCGCTAAAGCGATAATGGAAGCAAAATGGAAATTAGGAGTTAATGTTCGTTTTTCTGATGACGTAAAAGCACTTGAAAATACTATAACAGAGGGCGTGAATGTCAATCAGGAATCCGTAAATATTCCAATGAACAAAGTATGTGATTATTGGGAAATAAACCATACTCCCAAAGGAGATCTAATTCGCTTATATGTATTGTGGCAAGTAGCCCAAGATGGTATTACTCCACCTAACTTTGAAGATTTTACCAAATGCCAATAAATTTATAAACAGATGATAAAGAAGTTTTTTATAATTGTTGTAGGACTTTTAGTATATACGTGCAATTTAGATGCACAAACTTATATCTCCATGCGTCCCAATTGGACATTCAACCCGCCACCTGCTGAAAACTCCACTTATGAGTACTATGTTAGCCGAGGCGTGGGCAATACGGAAAAAGAAGCAAGAAAGGATGCCTTTGTCTTAGCTGTCAAAGAAGCTCAATCACGGGTTGGAGTTAGTTCAAATTCAACTGAAATTTTCAAATCTTTTCAAAATAACGATGTGGATTTCAATGTGATAGCCAGTGCATACGAAATTCCTATGAAAGAGGTTTGCTATTTCTCTGAAAAATCTCGCGATGGATATTATTATTATTATCAACTTCTACAAGTAGCCATAAGTGGTAATATAAGTCCCAATTTCAGACCATTTTCAGGTGATTGTTATGATTTCAGCAAGGCTAAAGAACTGCGTGAAATAATGAAAGAGGAGTACAAAGAAAAAATTGAAGAAGAAAAAAAAAGACAAGAACAAGAAGCTAAAGTAAAAGCACAAGAGGACAGAAAAAACAAGCGTCTTAACAATTCTTATTGTGATAAAAATAAACACCGATATGTAGCTTGGAACATTGCTGGTGCTGGGTATCCGTGGAATTTGGTAACAGGTATTGAGTTTCGTGCAGGAGGTCTTGTTGGGTTCGGATTGTATGGTGATATTGGTATGGATTTTACAACAGTAGATTATTATTACTACGATGGAAGTCGTACTGATGGGACAACAGTTAAGACTGCTTTTCGTTATGATGGGGGCGTGAGGTTTTATCCATATAGAGGGTTGTTCGTTGATTGCGGCTATGGCTCTATCGCTAATGCAAAAACCTCTTTAAGGGAACCCTATGCTATATATAGCACTCCTAAAAAGGCTCGCGAGGCGGTGCAAAATAGTCATGGTATTCTTTTCCATGCTGGTTACAATCTTGTAACAGACCTTTCTTACGGTGCAGGATTCTTCCTCGGATTGAGTGGTGGAGCATCGTATGATGTGATAAACAAAGTATTTGCCCCGTCTGTAAATCTAAAGATTGGTGTCGCATGGGGATGGTATAAATAATTATTACTGTCCGCTAAACATAGGTTGCCCCATCCCAACTCATTGTAATACAG
>CALAVA010000033.1 GCA_937892025.1 uncultured Bacteroidales bacterium | reverse complement strand
GAAAAATAACACAAAAAATAATATACTTTCGACTCATTTTTTATCTGTTTAAATCATACATAATTATCTTGCAAAGATAATAAAAATATCAAAGCATTGAAAAACGTTTATCTGCTCCCCACATTAATTTTTCGCTAATTGTTTTATAAAAATTTTGATGGGCTAATTTTACCATATTGATGAAAAAATTGGCTTTTTCTATGGTAAAAACAGCATTGTCAGAACATTTCATGGTGTCAGAATCTTTTGATAGCAAAAATTCACCTGTTCTACTTTTGACATGAATTTCCAATTGAGAAGCAGGAACAATGATAGGCCGTACAGTTAAAGCATGTGAGGCGATAGGAGAAAGCAAAAAAACTTCTAATGTTGGATATACAATAGGACCGCCACAACTGAGCGAATAGGCCGTTGAACCTGTCGGCGTTGAAACAATTAAACCATCGCCCCAATAGGTGTTTAAGTGTTTGCCTGCAACTTTAACATCTATGACAATCATATCAGAATCATCTGTGCGATGAAAACAAACATCATTCAAAGCAAAAGATAAATTGTCTGTAAGTGTATTAGATAGAGATGAAGTGCATTGTAGTAACATGCGTCGTTCTAAAGTATAGTTTTTGTCTTTTAAGGCTTGAAAAACAATAGGCAAGTTTTCTGATTGTAAATTAGACAAAAAACCCAATCTCCCCATATTGATTCCCAAGAGGGCTATTTTTTTTCTGCCGACAAAATTCGCAGCACTTAAAAACGTACCATCGCCACCTATACTTATCATAAAATCCGCATTATCAACCTCATCAACGCTATCAATAGGCACAATTTGTTCTTGTATGACCATTGAATTACAAAAATCCGCAAAAAAAGGACGATATATAAATATTTTGTCCGCATACAAACAACAAACATTGATAAGACATTGTATCTCATCAAGTTTCATTTGTTCTGTTTTTTTTCCGTATAATATAATTTTCATATTTTTTATATTTTTTGTCGTTATTTTAAATTTTTATTATATCTTTGCAATTGTTGGGTCCGTTTAGATTGCTGAAAGTGCTTTCAGGCTAAAATGAAGTATCTCAACCCGACACAAGAAACACTGCTTGTGTCTTTTTTTTAACTATCGTGAAACCATTTATGTACTTCTCCCTTTTTAATTGTTCTTTGATGGAATTAATTGTAAAACGATGTCGGGAACAACAATTTGGTCTGTCCCATTTGTGGTAAACACTGAACTATGTCCAATATAAATAGTTGAATCTGTGGTTAATTTTCCACATAGTCGCCATGTGCCTTTGGTGGTATTATCAAATAGATAATATCCATTTGTATCGCAAGAAGTGGCAACTATATTTATTGTATCTTCTTTGTTTATAGATTGTTTATAAACAATAGCCTCTTGGGCTTTATAATTATTGCCATTGTCTTCATAGTAAACCCTACCTTCTATTGTACTATTGTATTTATCACAAGCCGTCAATAATAACAATACTAATACCAATACCGAAAAAATACCTTTATGTGTCATAGTTTTGCAAAAGTACATAAAATTCTCGAATATTGATTCAAATGGTAAAATTAGAAAAAACACAATCCCACCTCGTCAGTTGCATCGAGTTGTCGCTATTGGGCAGAAGTTTTTTACATGATTTCGGAGATACTGGATTTTCTGCAAAAAAAATTGCCTCTGTAAAATTATAGGATTTTCACAGATGTTTGCATGATATAGCAGGTTTTTGTATATTTGCAATTATTAATCAACACGTTACGTAAAGTAAAAATCTACGTCAGCACAATATGCGTGCAGTGGTGGTCAATACGTACTTAATAAAGCAGATGCCCGTTTAAAAAAGCGGTTAAGCAAACTTTTAATATGCCAATCTTAAAATATCGTAATCTACAATTAGGTTGTGGTATTTTTATCTTGGTAAAATTATAAATTTATGGATTTTTTATGCTATCTTTGCAAAGTTAATAATGTTTTAGAGAAGAATTTTATGTTTCAATCATTAACAGACAATCTTGAAAGAGCATTCAAGGTTCTGAAAGGTCAAGGACACATAACGGATATAAATGTTGCGGAGACAGCAAAAGCAATCAGAAAAGCCTTGCTTGATGCTGATGTCAATTATAAGATAGCCAAGGAACTTACTGATACGATAAAACAAAAGGCAATCGGTCAGAATGTCATCAATGCAGTTTCTCCTGGACAACTATTGGTAAAAATAGTACATGATGAATTGGTAGAACTCATGGGTAGTTCTCATTCAGAATTGAATATAAAAGCCAATCCAAGTATTATTTTAATGGCCGGTTTGCAAGGTTCAGGAAAAACTACCCATAGTGCCAAATTAGCCCAATATTTAAAAACAAAACGAGCCAAGAAAGTGCTTTTGGTGGCAGGGGACGTGTATAGACCTGCTGCTATTGAACAATTAAAAGTGTT
>CALAVA010000032.1 GCA_937892025.1 uncultured Bacteroidales bacterium | reverse complement strand
ACTATTCGAAGAACGCATACGTCTATAAAGGTCTGTATGGTAATGTAAAAACGGCTATTGTTGCGAGAATCGTAGGCGATAGCCGCCTTAGGAAACTCTGTGCCATTGGCAATCTTCTTGACATAATTGCACAAACCTTGTGTGGCTATGGCTACCGTATATTTGTTCATTCTATTGGTACCAACCCCCATAATGCCACGCAGACCACCTGTACCAAACTCCAAATCCTTATAAAAAGCATCCTCCAATTCATGGGGGTTCTCTCGCTCCAATTGACGGATAACTGCTTTGTCTTCTTCGGCATAATTGCCGTTCAACCACGACTGTATGTTCTCTCTTGTTACGTCTTTCATAATATGTGTATTTTTAATGGTTTTCGCTTGCAATATGATTATAATTCATCGATTGTCGTTGGGCTATCCATTCCTGAAAATAGGGACTGCTAACAGCCTCAGCAAAATGGTTAGAATAACTTTCCACATCTTCTGGCATAGGCAAAAATAGTTTATCGACCTCAAATATAGTTTCTGTCAATCGCTGATAATCTTTAAGGGTGTAGAATATATCCATTTTCTCAACATAAAGGTCAAACACGCCCGGCATATAAGTGATGGCACTATCCAACATTTGTAGGGCATAGTCATAGGCTTCTACATTGAAAAACACTTGGGATATATATAAATAATAAATAGGGTCAAAACCGCATTTTTCTGACAACGAAACTACATTGTTTTGTGTTTCTTCCACCAAACCATTAGACAAAGCACTATGTATAAGAAAGAAATCGGCAATTCTCTCCTCGTCAGAAAAGTCTTGTTTAAATTTGGCGGCATAGTCTTCAAATTCATCATAATCGTACAAATAGGTTGCCAACTTTAAATCCAAAACCCGAGCATATAGATTGGTTTGTTCTTGAGGCAATAGGTATAAGAGCAAACTATCTGCCTTTTCTAATTCATCGTTTTCTATATAAGATTTGGCAACAAGCAATTTATTGGTATTGGCAATTTCTTCATTGAGAATATTGAATTTTACGGCTATTTCAAAACGATAGTTCTCGCTCCATTTGACACCAGAATTGACAATAAACACATCTTCAATTTTAATTTCTCCATTCACAACTTTGAGTTCATATTCCTCAATAGAGATACCACCTTGATAATATAGGCGAAAAATAGCACGAGCGAGGTTGTCTTTGCGATAAAATTTCAAAAACATAAAATCGCCACCATTTTTTACCGCCTCAACTTTTGTGTCTCCGGGAGAAATCTCTCCTTTGAGCATATCTTCAGCGGCTTGCCACTCTTGTTTATTGAGATGTAAATCGGACAACACAAACTTACAAAAACCATTATAGTCAAAGGCTTGGTTCATTAGAGTGGCATTGCCGTCCAAAATAGATTTTTCTATATTTTTAGCAAAAGCAATATATTCTTCATCACTGAAATCTTTGTGTTTGCAAGAACAAAATATTGCGACCAATAACAGCAAATAAATTGTAAAAATGATATGTTTTCTCATGTGTTTATTTTTTAGTTGTTAAACAATTCTGTTGGGTTTATTTTTTAGTTGTTAAACAATTCTGTTGGGTCTATTTTAAATTGCAACATTTTAGAGGTATCCCGTCCATTATCACCACCTTTGCGTTGCATGGTTATTTTTCCAATACGAAAATTACCTTTTGGGGTAATAAAAATAGTTCCTTTGCTATAATAATTCAGGCAAAAATTCATAGGTTTTAGCATCCAACGAGCATTCTTTGCTACTTTTTGAGCAACAAGCATCCATTCGGCTGCCAATCGTCCTCTACCTTTCATTATATCACAAACAATCATTGTTTTATTTTGTTTAAGCCAATTTAAAATCAATGTTTGCTCTTTGGCGGGAAACTCATCGGCATACATACGTCTTTTATCTCTTGGATTTTTTATATTAGGTTTATCTTCACCTGTATAACGTTTTAATATTGAAATTATTTCAGATGGCATATTCCACATTTGAGCATATTTTTCTACCCATCTTTTGTCTATTTGATTAAATCCTTTTGTTCGGCTTACCAATTTGACTTGTAAATTTTCAACATCTATAGCTTTTTTCAATTTAATAGTTACTTGTACTTGTACATCTGTTTTGTATCCAGCAAGTTTTATGGCATTTACATATTCTATTTTTTTTAAATCATATTTCAAAAATAGAATTGAATATAATCAAAAAGTTAGAAGTAGACAATATGATAAAACATCATTAGATGGAGAAAGATTTGAAGTAACTAAGGCTAGAAATTTGTATGAATATGGTACAGATATAGTAAATAATACTGAAAATATATCATTTAAGAATTTAAAAAGCTCAACATTATTAAAAGCTTCATCCAATTCGGAAAATGAAATAAATAATAAATTAAATCAGACTACAACAAAAAAATCAAATACAAAAAGAGTAAAAT
>CALAVA010000031.1 GCA_937892025.1 uncultured Bacteroidales bacterium | reverse complement strand
GATTATCTGTTCTGACAATTCTTTTTAGGCTGGTTGCATTTGCCCGAAGAATTGTCAGAACAGATAATCAATAAGATAGAAAACACCGCTCAACGCTTGCAAAAACTTGCAGAAAAGATTGTTGTTGTCGGCATTGGAGGTTCTTATCTCGGAGCAAGAGCCGTTATTGCTGCTTTGCAAACCAATTTTATAACTCCACAACATGAAGTTATCTATGCTGGCAATCATTTGTCTCAAGATTATATGCTTGATTTACTCCATTTGTTGGATAAAAAAGATTATGCTATTATTGTCATCTCTAAATCAGGAACAACAACAGAGCCTGCAGTTGCTTTTAGATTGTTGAAACAACATTGTGAACAAAAATATGGACGTCAAAATGCCAAAGAGCGTATTGTTTGTATTACAGATAAAGAAAAAGGAGCCTTAAAAGTGATGGCTACTCAAGAACAATATGAAACTTTTGTCATTCCTGACAATGTTGGCGGTCGTTATTCTGTTCTCACTCCTGTTGGTTTGTTGCCAATTGCCGTAGCAGGGTTTAGTGTTACAAATATACTCAATGGGGCAAAGGCTATGCAAAAAAAACTCTCTGTACTTGATGAAAATAATGTGGCTTGGCTATATGCTAAAGTGAGAAATTATTGGTTGGCAAATGGTAAATCTATAGAAGTTTTGGCTTCGTTTGAACCTCGCTTCTATTATTTAATAGAATGGTGGAAACAACTTTTCGGAGAAAGTGAAGGAAAAAACAACAAGGGCTTGTTCCCAACAGGTTTGCTTTATACAACAGACTTGCATTCTATGGGGCAATATATGCAACAAGGACAACGAATAATGTTTGAAACCTTTTTGTCTGTCAAACATTCTACAAATGTCTGCCATATCCCTGTAGATGAAAACAATTTGGATAAACTAAATTTTATTGCAGGCAAAACTTTGAAAGAAATAAATGAAAAAGCAGAATTAGGGACAATGCTTGCCCATCAGCAAGGTGGGGTGCCTATCCTAAAAATTGAAATAGAAAATCTTGATGAACAAACAATTGGAGAATTAATCTATTTCTTTGAATTTGCTTGTGGACTCAGTGCTTATATGCTTGAGGTTAATCCGTTTGACCAACCGGGGGTAGAAAGTTATAAAACAAATATGTTTGCTTTGTTAAATAAACCCGGATATGAAAAAGAAACCCAAGAAATTCAAGCACAAATAAAAAGTTTATAATGGAATATTTTTTGGATATGGACAAGCGTTTTTCGCTTTATGAAAACGCCTCTGTTGTCCTTTTGCCTGTGCCATACGATGGGACAAGCACTTTTGTGAAAGGTGCCGATAAGGGTCCACAAGCCATCATTGATGCCTCTGATAGCATAGAACTTTATGATATAGAAGAAGATATAGAAATATATACTTGTGGTATTCATACCGCTAAACCAATTGAGGATATGTTCTCTCCTGAAATAATGGTAAATTCTGTGTATGAAAGAGTTAAAGCCTATTTGCAAGACGATAAAATGGTTTGTGTTTTGGGAGGAGAACATTCCGTTACTTGCGGAGCCGTTAAAGCATATTCCGAAAAATATAATAAATTATCTGTTTTACAGTTAGATGCCCATGCAGATTTAAGAGATGAATATCAAAATTCTCCCTATAATCATGCTTGTGTAATGAAACGTGTGCAAGATATGCTGGAAACAATTGTACAAGTTGGCATTCGTTCTGTGGCAGAAGAAGAACGGAAAAATATTGTTAATGAAAACATATTTTATGCTCATTTAATATACAATAATGACACTTGGATGCAAAAGGCAATAGATAAACTGTCTGATAATGTTTATCTTACAATAGATTTAGATTGCCTTGACCCTTCTATACTTCCTTCTACAGGCACACCGCTCCCCGGAGGAATGTCTTGGTATCAAATGTGGACATTTTTGGATAAATTGATTAGACAAAAAAATGTTGTCGGTTTTGATGTCGTTGAACTTTGTCCAAATCCTGCTGATAAATCCGCTGATGTGTTGGCTGCCGTATTAGTATATAAATTGATTACCAAATTGCAAAAACAGCACTTGAAACATTTAGGGTGAGTTTATGCTGATAATGTTTTAAAGATAAGACCATTCTTTTTTGCTTCTTTGATAAACAAAGGGAGAACACCTAACATGTTTTTTTCTGCTTTTACATTATCATGCAAAACGACAATGCCACCATATTTGGCAACACTTTTTGTCAAACGAAAACATTTTTCTGGGGTGTTGCTTTTTTTCCAATCATAAGCTATTTTTGTCCAAAAGACAATACGAAAAGATTTTCTTAATTGCCACCATTGACTAAAACGCATCTTGCCATGTGGAGGTCTGAACAATTTGCTGTTAATGAGTTTGTTTGCTTCCGCTATGTCTTCAAAGTAAATCTTATTGGGACTTTTCCAGCCATGAAGGTGTTTCATGGTATGATTACCAATTGCATGACCATTTTTTCTTATTTTTTCAAAGATTTCTGGATAGCGTTGTACGTTTTCACCAACGCAGAAAAAAGTGGCTTTGACGTTTTCTTCTTCCAAAATAGATAATATTTTTTCGGTTAAATCCTTTTGAGGTCCATCGTCAAAGGTTAGGTAAACAGTTCCTTTTTCTCGAAAAATATGCCAAAACAACCCACTTTTTTGTAGAAAGATAAAAAAAAATATTAGAATTGAAACCGCAATAATAAGATATACAGTCATTTATTTTTTGTTTTGAAATGTTTTTTTCTTTTGGCAAAAATAAGTAATTTTGCTTAAAAAATCAAAATATGATTACACTTAGTTTTTTGAAAGAACATCCGCAAGAGGTTATTGATAGATTAAAAATAAAGAATTTTGATGCGGAGCAATACGTTAAAACCATTTTAAATATTGATACGCAAAGAAGAGATATACAAAAACGTTTAGATGATAATCTGTCTCGACAGAATCAAATAGCAAAACAAATTGGAAAATTGTTCCAAACGGGTAATGTTTCTCAAGCACAAATCTTAAAAAATGAAGCAGCAGAGTTAAAAACAATGGAAAAAACATTGTCTGTAGAACTCTCTAATGCAGAACAAGATTTGAATAATACCCTTGTCCTATTGCCCAATCTTCCACACAAGTCTGTGCCGAAAGGCAAGTCTGCAGATGATAATGAAATTGTCTATTCTTTTGGAGATACGGATGTTTATGCTTTTATGAAACCACATTGGGAATTGGCGGCTTCGTTAAAAATGCTTGATTTTGAAACAGGAGTGAAAATTACAGGTGCGGGTTTCCCTATTTATATCAATCAAGGAGCCAAATTACAGCGAGCCTTGATAAATTTCTTTTTGGATAGGGCTTCTCAAGCAGGTTATCATGAAGTGCAAGTTCCCTATATGGTTAATGAGGATTCTGCTTATGCAACAGGACAACTCCCCGATAAAGAAGGACAAATGTATCATGTTACAGAAGATAATTTTTATCTTATCCCGACCGCAGAAGTGCCTTTGACCAATATTTATAGAAATATTATTCTTAAAGAAACTGATTTCCCTATCAAAAGGTGTGCCTATTCTGCTTGTTTCCGTAGAGAAGCAGGCTCGTATGGAAAAGATGTGCGAGGTCTGAATCGCTTGCATCAGTTTGATAAAGTGGAGATTGTGCAAATCGTTCATCCTGAAAAATCTTATGAGGTTTTGGAAGAAATGAAATTACATGTACAAAATCTGCTTGGGGAATTAGAATTGCCTTATCGTATTGTGAGACTTTGTGGAGGTGATATTAGTTTTACTTCTGCACTTACTTTTGATTTTGAAGTGTTCTCAAAAGGACAACAAAAATGGTTAGAGGTAAGTTCTGTGTCAAATTTTGAATCTTTTCAAGCCAATAGAATGAAATTACGATTTAAATCTGATAGTGGAAAACCACAATTGGCACATACTCTTAATGGCTCTGCTTTGGCATTGCCGAGAATTGTGGCTTCTTTGATAGAAGACCATCAAACAGAAGATGGACATATACGGATACCTAAAGCATTACAACCCTATATGGGATGTGATATAATCTAATTTTCATTAGATTGCTATTAAACATAATAGCAATTTCTGTTTTAAAATGTACAATTGTGGCAGATAGGTAATTTGCCACATGCTTTTTCTTGAAAGGAGAGATATTTTTTGTCTTGGAGGATTTCTTGCAGATTGTTTTGTTTTAAATTTCCATAGGCATATTGAGCGTTTTTATCAAAACAACAGGGTAAAACATTCATATCCCAAGTTATAACAAGTGATGTCCACGCCCGCCAACATGGAGGGGATACTTTTTTTGATGTGCGGCATTCGTATTTTCCGTCTTGATTTTGTTTGTAACGACTATATTTTTTTTTAGTAGGCAAGAGCGATTTTCTACTCTCTAAATCATAGAATTGAGCGGTTTTAAAAACAACTGTGTCTGCCCCGGCTTGTTGGGCAATGTTTTTTATCTCTTTGAGGTCGTTTTCAGTGCTTTTTAATAGAAGACATTGTGCAACAATTTTTGGAAAAGGAGTATGAGCCGCTTTTTTGGCAACCGACAGATTTTTTATAGAGGTTAAAACTTTTTCAATATCACCATTTTGTCTGTATTGACTATAACTTTTTTGGTCTTTCCCATCCAAAGAAATAATGATATGATGCAGACCAGAATTTACTATTTGCCGGGCTAAATTCATATCAATATTTTGTCCATTTGTAGATGTGTTTACAAATATGTTTTTATGGGTAGCATAATGAATACATTGGCAAATATCTTGGTAGAGAAAAGGTTCTCCTTGAAAATAAAAAGTGAGATTTAACAGATAATCAGCATTTTGGTCTATGATGGATTTGAAATTGTCCAAAGATAGAAATCCTTTTGGGCGAATGCTTGTTCCCATGCCCGTTGGGCATTCTTGGCACTCCAATTGACATATATTTGTAGGCTCTATGGCTATAGAAAAAGGTTGCCGTTTATAATTGAAACGTTTTGTGTATGAAGCAAGAAAATAATTGACGATTAATTGGAAAAGATTGCAGATTTTTTTCCACGAAACAATTTTACAAATTTCTTTAATGAATAAATAAAGATAAGACATTAATAGGATAGTATGGTATTCTGCTCTGTCGCCATCTTGCGTAAATTGATGACAGCATAACGCATTCTCCCTAACGCTGTATTTATACTAACCCCCGTTGCTTGTGCTATTTCTTTGAAACTCATGTTGTTATACAATCTCATGCGGAGAACTTCCAATTGCTCTTTAGGCAATTCTGCTACCAATTCATGAAGAGAATCGTATATCTGGTTAGTAATCATAACTTGTTCGATAGAAAGAGAGGGTTCAGAAACAACATCAAAAATATCATAAGAACCATTATTGTCCACGTACGATATTTTTTGATTTCTACGAAAATAATCTATTACCAAATTGCGAGCAACTCGCATTAGCCATTGGTTAAACTTCCCTTCTTCTTTGTATCTGCCTGTACCTAAGGTATTTATAACCTTGTAAAAGGTGTCCTGAAACAAATCATTGGCCAATTCTTCATCTTTGACCATCATCAGAATATATGAAAACACCTTGTCTTTGTATCGATTGAAAAGCTCTTCAAAAGCGAGAGTATTTCCATTCATATACAATTCCACCAATTTTTCATCATTTTGTTGAAACAATTTTTTTTCCAAAATAAATTTCTCCATTTATAATTCTATTCCATTCTTTTCTTCTCTTTTTCATGAAATAGAAAAAATTTAACATAAAAAACTAATAGAATTTTTTTATAGGCACTTTCAAATTTTTGGCAAAGATAACACTTTTTTTATAGGCACTTTCAAATTTTTGGCAAAGATAACACTTTTTTTTTAGAAATCTGTATTTTTCTCAATTCTTTTTCAAATATTATGCCAAACTTGAATACAAATCTTTGTAATCTGCATTTTTTTTGTATTATTTTGATTATAAATAATTTGTAATCTATTGCTCAAATTTGTCAAAAATACAAAAAGAAAAACAATTGATAAACATAGACAAATAATAAACATTTTTTTGTTAAAAAAAATGAAATTGGGATATTCTTATTTGAAATAAAACTGATTATTTTTGCTTTTTAATAATTTGAGGGGAAAAGTAATGTTTAGACCTTTTGTCGGAATTAGTTTAGTGTTATTTATTATGGTAGTAGGATGTGATAATAAAGATTTGAAAACAAAAGAGTTGCAATCGGGTATCAATCGTGCAAATTTGGATACAACGGTCAATCTCAAAGATGATTTCTATCAATATGCTTGTGGGGGCTGGATGAAACTTCATCCGCTCCCTTCAGAATATGCTCGTTATGGTAGTTTTGATAAACTTTCAGATGATAATCAGCAACAAATCAAAGATTTAGTATTAGAAATGGCAGAAGCCAACAACAAACAAGGAACCATTGCCCAAAAAATTGGTGATTTGTATAATTTGGGCATGGATAGCTTAACCTTGAATAAACAAGGAGCAAAACCAATCGCAAACCGATTGGCAACCATTGCACAAATTAAATCACAAACAGAATTAGAAAATCAAATTAGTGATATGCACCTGTCGGGGATTTCTGCATTTTTTGGACTCTTTGGCGAAGCACATCCAACCAATAGCGATTTAAAAATAGCATGGCTGTGGCAATCCGGTATGGGAATGGGCGATCTGGATTATTATTTGGAAACTGACGAAGAAAAACTACGTCAGGAATATAAAAAAATGATGACCCAATTATTTGACTTATCAGGATATAGCCAATTGATTGGCAAAAAAGGTCAAGAACAAGCACTGACAGAGGCAGTATTTGCCATAGAACTTAAATTGGCACAAGTTGCTATGGATAAAAATGATAGAAGAGATCCACAAAAAACCTTTAATTATATTTCTTTGGCAGATTTGAAACATCTCTTGTCCAATTTTGACATAGAAAAGTATCTCGCTTCAATGGCATTGACAAATATAGATAGTGTCAATGTTGGACAACCTGAATATTTCAAGAGTTTGAATCTTTTATTTAAGGATATTCCATTAGAAGACATGAAATCTTATTTGGCATGGATGACCATTCTCAATGCGGCTCCGTATTTGAGTGATGATTTCGTTAATATACATTTTAATTATTACGGCAAAGTTTTGTCAGGAAAAGAAGAAAATCGTCCTCGTTGGAAAAGAGTTATCAGTGTTATTAATGGTACTTTGAGTGAAGCCGTTGGACAAATGTATGTGGATAAGTATTTCCCCAAAGAAGCCAAAGAACGTATGCTTAATTTGGTACACAATCTAAAGGATGCCCTAAAAATACGTATTGAAGAAAATACTTGGATGACAAAAGAAACCAAAGTGGCAGCACTTGAAAAATTGACAACTTTCCATGTGAAAATAGGATACCCTGACAAATGGCGAGATTATTCAAATTTGGAAATCAAAAATGATAGTTATTACGAAAATATTATCCGTTCCAATCGCTTTGAAACAGTTTATCAATTATCTAAAATCAACAAACCTGTTGACAAGGACGAATGGCTAATGTCACCGCAAACAGTGAACGCCTATTATAATCCAACAACAAATGAAATATGCTTCCCTGCTGCCATTCTTCAACCGCCATTTTTTGATATGAATGCAGATGATGCCGCCAATTATGGTGCTATTGGAGTTGTCATTGGTCATGAAATGACACATGGTTTTGATGATCATGGCAGTCAGTATGATAAAGATGGCAACTTGAAAAATTGGTGGCAAGAAGCGGACGCAGAACATTTCGCTCAACGCACACAAGTGCTTGTTGAACATTTTAACAAAATAGAAGTATTACCGGGAGTTCATGCTGATGGCAAATTTACCCTTGGTGAAAATATCGCTGACAATGGCGGTTTACAAGTGTCTTTTCTCGCAATGACAAAAGCAATGGCAAACGGAGAAATAAAAGACACCTTGGACGGATTTACACCACAACAGCGTTTCTTCCTCGCTTATGCTAATGTGTGGGCAGATAATATCAGAGATGAAGAAATAAAACAGAGAACAAAAGTTGACCCACATTCATTAGGAAGATGGCGTGTCAATGCAACACTGCAACACATTGATGCTTTCTTTGAAGCTTTTGATATTCACGAGAATGATAAAATGTATTTAGCACCAGAAAAAAGAGCATTGATTTGGTAAAATTAGTACACATGAAAAAGAAAATCTATATTACCATATTGTTTTTGCAATTAACGCTTGTATTATATGGGCAATCTTATACGCAAGCCGATATTTATAACTATATAGATACATACGCAAGTGTGGCTGTAGAAAAAATGAATCAGCATGGAATCCCTGCCAGCATAACCTTGGCTCAAGGAATATTAGAATCAGGAGCAGGACAAAGTGATTTGGCTAAATTTGCTAATAATCATTTTGGTATCAAATGCCATAACGATTGGTCCGGACAAACCTATCATAAAGATGATGATGCTAAAGATGAATGTTTTAGAAAATACAAATCACCACAAGAATCCTTTGAAGACCATAGCCATTTTTTGAAAAAAAATAGGTATGCTGAACTTTTTACTTTGGAACGTACAGATTATAAGGCTTGGGCAAAAGGCTTGAAAAAAGCAGGCTATGCCACCAATCCTCAATATGCGGAAAGATTAGTGAAAATTATAGAAGATTATCAATTGTATCGCTTTGATAATAATACTTATAAGACGGACAGCTCGTCAATTGTTGATACTATTTTGCCAGAAAAAAAAGACAAACCACAGTCTGTTGCTTCAGAAAAACGCTCAATATTAAAAAAAGGATTGGATAAACTGAAACCTCAACAAAAGCCACAAACACAAGAACTTCCTCCACAAGAATATCAAGAATTGGGGAGGTATCAAAATTTGATACCAGTGGAATATCCATATACCAATCGCCCTGTTTACAAAAACAACGGATTATATTTTGTCGTTGCACGTACAAATGACACCTATTATCATATTGCTGTAGATGTACAATTGGGAGTCGGAGAGTTAAAATTATACAATGAAGTGCCTCATCAAAAATATGAACCATACCCCGGAGAATGGGTTTATTTACAAAAGAAAAATAGCAAAGGGGACGTGCCTATACATATCGTTAAAAAAGATGAAACCATTAGAAGTATCGCCCAACAATATGGTATTAGACAAAACGCTTTGCGGAAGTTGAACAACCTTCAAAAAGATGAGAATTTGAGAATAGGAAGAAAATTGCACTTGCAATAATTATAAGGTAGATGAAAATTAAATTATTGGTTGTTGCCAAAACAAATGAATCCTATCTGCAGATAGGAAGGGATTATTATTGCCAGAAACTTTCTCATTATTTTCCCTTTGAATATATAGAAATACCTATCTTGAAACAAAACAAAAATCTTGGTCTTGACCAACAAAAAATTAAAGAAGGGGAATTGATTTTATCAAAAATACAACCTAATGATTATGTCGTATTGTTAGATGAACATGGTACAACGATGACTTCTGTCGGTTTTTCCCAATATTTGCAACAGACGATGCAAAAAGGAAAACCAATTGTTTTTGTCATAGGGGGAGCCTATGGGTTTTCAAACGCTGTTTATGAACGCAAAAACTTTATCTTGTCATTATCTTTAATGACATTCTCGCATCAAATGGTCAGATTGATATTTTTGGAACAATTGTATCGGGCAGCGTCTATTTTGAAAAACGAGCCGTATCAT
>CALAVA010000030.1 GCA_937892025.1 uncultured Bacteroidales bacterium | reverse complement strand
GGAAGTCATTTGCAGAGTTTCTGCAAACGGTTTTTCATGCAATATAACACCTAACACCTAACACTTAACACTTAACACTTACCACTTACCACTTACCACTTAACACTTAAATCACTATGAGCGAAAAAAGTGTCTTTTCTTATTGGCTAATTCAATACTTTTTTATACTTTTGTATTACAAAAATATTAATTATCATAAAAAATATAGAATCATGACAGACATACATCGATTTTTGGCTTTCGATTGCGGAGCCACCAGCGGTAGGGCAATTCTCGCCACATTCAACAATGGAGATTTTACAATGGAAGAAATTTATCGTTTTCCTAACCAAACCTTAGAAATAGGTGGTAAACTTTATTGGAATATTTATACTATCTACGAACATTTTCTCAAATGCCTATCCACTCTTGGTCAACAAGGCACTCATATAGACGCTATCGGCATTGATACTTGGGGCGTTGATTTTGGTTGTATTGCCCAAGACGGTTCTCTCTTGGGGTTGCCACGAGCATATAGAGATACCTACACCAATGGCGTTCCACAAAAAGTCTTTGATATTATCCCATTTAAAGAACTATATGCCATTGCAGGCATTCAAACGATGAACTTTAATACCATTTTTCAATTGTATGCCCAAAAACAAGAAGACCACGCAGCCTTAAAATATGCCAAACACATCTTATTTATACCAGACTTGTTGTCATATATGCTTACCGGAAAAATGGTTTGCGAATATACCGACGCTTCAACCTCAGGATTGATGAACCAGCAAACACGCAATTTTGAAAAATCTATATTGGAGCAATTAGGCATAGACCCTTCCATTTTGTTGCCAATTACACAATCGGGAACAAAAATTGCTACTCTGCGAAAATCTATCGCTGAAGAAACAAAACTCGGAGAAGTCCCCGTCATTGCTATCGCAGGGCATGATACCGCATCTGCTATTGTGGCCGTCCCCGCAGAAAATGAACATTTCGCTTACCTTAGTTCGGGAACGTGGAGCCTTATGGGTATTGAAACCCTCAAACCTATCATCAATGAACAATCAGCACAACTAAACTTTACCAACGAAGGAGGTATTGAAGCAACTACACGTTTCCTCAAAAATATCACAGGTATGTGGTTGGTAGAACAATGTAGAAAAGTGTGGGCAAGCAAAGGTAGAAACTATACCTATCCAGAAATGGTCAATATGGCTAAAACTGCTGCCAACTACACAGGACGTGTCAATCCTGATGACCCGCGATTTGCCAACCCTAATAATATGGAAGAAGAAATCAAACTCGTCATTGCTGAAAAGGGGCAACCTATTCCACAAAACGACGCACAAATGCTCAGTTGTATCTATCATAGCCTCGCCGATAGGTACAAAGAAATATTAGATATGTTGCAATCTTTCGCACCATTCAAAATAGAAAAATTGCACGTTATCGGTGGGGGCTCCGCCAATGACCTCATGAGCCAATGGACTGCCAACGCTATCAATATGCCCGTGGTGGCAGGACCTATTGAGGCTACCGCTATCGGAAACATTATGATGCAAGCAAAAACAATGGGACTGCTCACCGATAGATGGCAAATCCGAAAACTAATCGCAAAAACTTTTCAGGTCAAAACTTTCTACCCTCATAACAACGAATAAACGCTAACATCTACAAAATATAATAGGGACATGATAGCCATGTCCCTATTATTATATACTGACTTATTCAAACGCACCAATGGAGGGAGGATTGTCGCGTGGCGTTCCTATTATATCCTTGGTAAGACTTGGTATATATACACCTGACCTTTTGCAAGGAGAAGTAGAAGATAATGAAAAATCAAAAGCAGAACGTGTAGCATTGTTAAACATTGGATTGATGTTTAATAAGGTGTTTTGTGCGTTCAACTTGCTGAGATTCTCCTCCGTGGATTTTAGCAAACAATGGTTAAATTCTATATCAAAAATACTATGACCCATAGAATCTATAAGAACCTCATTGCTTTGCCCACCAATACCTGATATGATATTGTTATTCATTGTCGTTTGCATATCGCCATATATAACAGTTGTGCCATTGTCGCTATTATATTGGTAATAATTGCTAATGAGAACAGAAGGACTTGTGCGAGTGGATTCATAGAGATTGTATATCGTGTTGTTGTTAAAGATACAATGACCACCTGCACTTAAATAAACAGCATGAACGGCACAATCACTAATAATGTTGTTTGTCGCTTCTATATTGTAGCCTCGTGTATGCAAACCAAAAAGAGCATTCGCTCTGATGATGGAGTTGCTCAAAACGAGTTTGTTCCCCATGCTATTTTGAAAGGTCTCCGCCTGAATGCCAATGTAGGCATTGGATATTATCGCATAGTTGATAATATGGTCCTTATCACTTTCCATCAGCCATAGCCTATCCCACAAGGCATAATCTTGTAAAGACCAATAGTCTGTACGGTCCCCACTAAAATAAACGGGCTTGTCTTGAGTGCCGTTTACATGTAAGCATGAACCACGATAGCACAGCATACCACCATCTTTATGTATATATATACGTACACCAGATTCTATATCTAATTGGGCAGAAGAATCTACAACCGCATAACCATAGATAACGTAGGGCTTGTCATTTCTCCATGTGATATGTTCGTGCTCATGGGCGATAATTTTGCACGGCAAACCAAAATAAGTCGCATCAGGAAGAATAAAATGAACATCTTGACCCGCTGCCGTCAAACTCACCTTTTGCCGATTAGAATTGGTAACAAAAATAATTGTGTCTGAAACTACCAACGGATTATCCAAACCATTGGGCGGAATGTTCACCCGAATGAATATAAACAAACTATCGCCACCGGCTATCTCAACATCTTGTAGGCTACTACATGCCCTCCCATCTATGTTGAGACTATAATATGATGATGAACCCGAAGATAAACTAATGTCTGTTTTGATTGTCTGTTTATATGGATTATATACTTTTAATTGTTTGGTCGTAGTGGTTAGAGATGTAAAAACTGTGTCAAAAAAAACGGTATAGGTTGAAAACTGCAAATAGGCATCACCACCCTCATAAAATTTGGGCTTTTGGCAAGAAAGTACACATACGCCAAATACAAAACTGATAAATGAAACAATGAATCTTTTCATCATTCAATCAAACGATAAAAAGCAACTTTTAGTA
>CALAVA010000029.1 GCA_937892025.1 uncultured Bacteroidales bacterium | reverse complement strand
AGAGAATCTATAAAAGGTTACTTCAAAAAGTAATCTTGGCACGATTGTTGTATATAGTTTTAATGTATAACCAATAAAAGCATAACACTATGGAAGAGAAAATGTATTGTCCCGAATGTGGCCATGAGTTTGTTCAAGGCGAATCCAATTACAATTACGAAACCGCAAATACGGACTATGTTTGCCCCGAATGTGGTTGGGAAGGAACCAACAATGAAGTCATTGATGGTGATGAAATGGAAGTTGACGAAATCGGAGAACTTAACTAAAAACTAAAATCATGGCAAAACAAGAATTTAATAAAAAGGACTTCACCTTAATTCAAAGTGGTGGAAGAGGATATGATGAAGATTATTCCTATGAAAACTATCTTGAATGGTGCAAGGAAAACGAAATGGAGCCTTCAGAAGAATATTCAGAAGATTATTGGAGTTGGGTTTACGAAGAGGCTGAAATTGATTACGATACATTCTTTGATAACCTCCACTTTTCAAAGGCTGAGCATGGATTTTACATGATTACCTTTGACCTTGGCCTTTGGAATGGTCATAGAAAAGGCTACATTGAGCAGGTTTTCACATCATTGACCGAGGCTATCAAATTTGCCTTGCAATCTTCAAATGACTATTTGGATTATAAGGTTCAGTTTAAGGATGGCGAAGTCATTGTCTATGGCTATCATCATGACGGAACTAACATTATGACCATTAGCCAACTTTCCAAACATGGGCAGCGAAACCTTTTGGATAAGGATGAGCCTAACTATGAAAAGTATGTTCAAATGAAAGATACCTTCAAAAAGTTGGATTGGCAATTTGCGTGGACTTAAATTAATATACGCAAATGCGTACAATTAACAACAATTAAAATTAAATACTATGAAAGAAACTGAAAGAATTAAGAGAATCAACGATGCAATTAACAAGCACTATAAGTCAAACAATGATTGTTGGTGGGTGTCTAATAGTGGAATTAGCGATATGATTGAATTGCACAAAGGCGGTATCAATCATCATATCAATCATATCTACCTTTGCAGGTTTATCTTTGAACGGGAAAAGAGCGTGAAAATTATTCACTTTTCTGGCGCTTGTATGATTTATACAAGAGAATCTATAAAAGGTTACTTCAAAAAGTAATCTTGGCACGATTGTTGTATATGAATTTAATGTCTAACCAATAAAACACACACACTATGAAAAAACAAAAGAAATTTAAGTTATTTTCTGGGCCAAGCAAGAGTCGCGCAAAATGGTGGATTATGTACACTATTGAAACGGGAGAGTGGAAAGCATTGCGTTTCCCAACAAAAGTGTATAGACAAATGGTTATCGACCTACTCAAAGAACAAGGTTACACTGAGATAAAAGACTAAAAGTTAAAGAAAGACACTAATTTGTTTAAAAATTAAAACTAACGAATTATGAGAAATTACGAATATCACGAAATCGATTCACACATTTACGAAACCAACTTAATAAACAAATCGAATCCGATTCTTATCGACAACTTCAACAAAGTTGCAAGATGGATTGAAGAAAACTACCCAACACTTGATGGCGAATTTGAATGCCGTCATAACCCATATCATTGGGTAAAACTTGTCGTTGAAAATGGTAAGGCTTTCCTTGAATGTGGAAGCCATGGTAATGGGTTCGATATTGCAATGTCCACAACGGAAACCGCTATTTTTGTACGAGGAAGTATGCAGCGGAAACCTTGTGCTTTTGCACGTTGTCAGTTCTTCCGTAATGACTATCTTGAAGAATTCCTTAGTCAATGGAAGACAATCAAGGCTCTTATAATTGAAGCATACAGCCAAAAGAATATGTTGTATGAATCTTTTGAAGTTTAACATCAAACAACAAAATTGCTAACAACTCTATATTGAATTAAAATAAAAATGTTATGTTATTTATTTATAAAGCAAAAATGAAAGCCTTAGAACTAAAGACTAAACATATTTGGGGAAGGGTAGGACTACCACTATTCGGAGTTAGAGTAAGCCAATAGGCTATGTTTCCCAAAAGTGCTTTGTGTCGGCCTTGGTTGGGTTGATTATCTGATAGGAGCAGGATTTGGCCTTGTGGCGGGTGGCGCGTCCAATGGCCTTTATGAATGGTCAGCAATCGCTAATATCATTGACAACTTCTACTTCTTGTTCGGCTACGGAGAAACCATCAAGGCAAAACGAGCCAAGAATGAACAACAATAGACGCAAATGCGTACCTATTGTAAAAAAATTAAAAAAAAAATATTAATTATAATTTGAATTTTGGCATAAAATTTGTATATTGATGATAAATCAAATGGATGTAAAAAGCCAAGAGAGTTTTTGGCCTCCTTAAAACCGACAATGCAGCATTCGTATAACGGTTTAGTATACCAGCCTTCCAAGCTGGGGGTGAGGGTTCGATTCCCTTATGCTGCTCAACCTATAGGTTGGTCTTGTGTGATACATCGAAACTGTTTTAGGATACCGTATCACGAAAAACCTATTAAGGTCCCGTAGCACAGTTGGTTAGAGCAATCTATATATTACAAGACACATCCTCTGGTGGCGCAGTTGGTTAGCGCAGGAAGCTTATACCTTCAAGGTCGGTGGTTCAAGTCCATCCCAGAGGACAAATAATAATAATAATAATAATAATAATATTGTAGTAGAGGTAAGTCAACGACTTGGCAAGACATCTATCTCTATGATTTGGGAGCATAGCGTAGTTGGTTTAGCGCATCTCGTTTACACCGAGAGGGTCGTAGGTTCGAATCCTACTGTTCCCACAAGTAATGCGTACATATTTGTTCTTTGAAATAATGGCGGTGTGGTGGAATTGGTAGACACGGCAGACTTTGAAAGTTGACCAATAAGGTCGCAATAAGAGTGCATCCTTTCCGAAAGGAGAAAACGATAATTAATATTGGGATGTAGAATCTCGCTAACAAACAGAAACCTCGAATGTGGTGACACATTCTTTGGCGATGGCTCTCTAATAAAAATGGCGTAGAGACTATATACGAGACACCTAAACATCACTGCATGGTGAAGAAATAGTCCAGACTACAACATCTCAAGTAGATGGCTTGTGTAAAAGCAAGTGTAGTAAGAAAATCTTCTGGGCATTGCGCCCGTGCCGGTTCGAGTCCGGCCACCGCTACAAGTAATATACGCAATTGCGTACATATTTAAAACTTTGGCATAATTATTGTATAATTAAAATTTGAAATTATAAAACTTTAAACAATGGAAGAAAACAGAAACTCATTATCAAAAGGATTGCTTATTTTAATTATAATTGGAATTGCTTGTGTTGGATTTCTTTTATACATTGTCGTGAAAGATTCCATAATTGAAAGCAGATGGAAGGAACAATGGGAACAAGAATCAATCATTGCTGTTGACAGACTGAATGACAGCACATACCATATTAATCTTGGTGATGGAAGTTCCTGTTTTACAATGGAAAAGATTAATGACTCTATTTCTCTTAGTGGCGTGAATATCTATATGATGGCCGTTGATAAGGATACTATCACAGTAATAGCCAAGCAAAATAGTGGAAGCCATATATATGAATTCGCTTACAAGGACTTCTACGATGGTAATACACCATTTAATAGAAAGATTGGATTCTATATGAATTAAAATTAAAATCCTCTTCTAAGTCTCAATTGGTTAGAGCATATGGCTTATATCCATACAGTTCGTGGTTAGAGCCCATGGGGAGGACAAAAAAAATACAAAAAAATTTGGTTTTTTTAAAATTAGTTTGTATATTTATAACATAAAAAGAAAACTAACAGCAACTAATTAAAAAACAATGGTGTTTGTCATAAAATGTTTTCTGATAACTTTTGTTCTTTGATAACTGATGCGGGGTAGAGCAGAGGCAGCTCGTCAGGCCCATAACCTGGAAGTCGGAGGTTCGAGTCCTCCCCCCGCTACTCTGAAGAAAGCGTACAGCAATTATTACTATTCATGCAATCACAAAAAAATAGTAGAAAGTGCTATCTCCAAGCCTCAGCACAGGTGATGCCAAATAAATTTTGGCTCTAACCAATAAGCCCTTTATCAAGCGCAGAGACTTGGGCGTGAAAACCTTGGAAAGTAAACAGCGCGGAAATGTCTTTCTCGCTTTCTGTTTTTATGATTTTCCTGATGGAAAACCCACCGTTTTAATGGATGGAGTAGTCAAAGAGGCCTTCTGTCTTTCCCTCTATCTCAAAAAAATTAAGGCAGTGGTGGAGTGTATCAACCGATACCATCCCATGGGCTTCCACGGGCCTCTTGTTCAGAACAAGTCGTTATTTTAAATACGTGGAACATAATGTGTATCTGTTTTGCCGGTATAGTCTTCAAGTCCTATTCCGGCACTTTTTTTTCTTTAAATTGATTAGTTTGGCATAATTTTTGCTCTATATTGTAGCGTTACTTTTATGCTGTTTCAAAAAAAATTAAAAATTTAATTGAAATTTGCATTTATGGCACGATATTTGATAAGACGTAAATCAAAAATAATTTTATATTATGAACGTTAAGAAGTATAACAAAATCAGGGAAAAGAATGATATCGTCTCAGCATATCTGAAGGATATCAACGGAGCAATTAGCAAGCCATTAACCAAGGAAGAGGAAAAGGAACTTCTTGAGAAGTACTATTCAGATGACGCAACTGAAGCAGAAAAGATTGCAATCAAGAAGAAAATTGCAATGGCCCACCAAAGGTTTATCTATGACTTGGCAAATTGCTACGCCAAAAACAACAATGAACTTCTAATGGAACTTATCAGTGTTGGGACCATAGGGTTCTACGACACATTTGATAACTTTGACCTCAGTCAGGGTAATAAGTTTGTCACATATGCACAGTATTATATAAGAAGAGCAGTGAACCATTTCCTGAATGACGAGAATCTGATGGTTAAGCCTGCTAACAATGCAAGAATCACGCCCAAGGTAAAAAAGATTGAAGAGGAATACTTAAGGCTCCATGGTGTTAAACCAGATATTTTCGAAGTAGAACGTATCCTGAAAGAAAACTACGGTATTATGCTGTCTGACAGAAATGATATCTTCGGAGCTAAGATTGAACGCATTGAGGACCCCGCAGAGAGCATTGATGACGATACGTACATCTTCGAGAATTCAAAGAAGTTCACTGAGTATGCTTATGTAGAAAACGACTATGCTGACAAAGCAGAAGTAGAGGGAACCAAGTATACGTTACAGCGTATCATTGATAAACTCCCGGAACGTGAAACTACTATTATTAAAATGGCATACGGAATGGGTGAATATAATAAGCCATGCAATAATGAGGAAATTGGTGAGGCCCTTGGGCTTACTTCAGAAAGAATTAGACAACTCAAGAACAGCGCTGAGAAAAAATTAAAATTAATGTATTCAAGAGTTGAGAAATAATATTAAAAATTATATATTATACACGTAGAAAGTCTAAAATCAGAGTCTGAATTAGAGTAAAAATTGAACTAAGAAACATACTTCTATTATTAAAATAATAATTAAAATTATAATTACAATATGAATGAAAAAAAATTAATCGACAGGCTACAACACAATATTCATATTAATTCAAATACCAATGTATCATCAAGGACTGACGAATGGTTAGAATATATAAAAAAGTCAAAAGAACTTATTGATAATTATCACTCTTCAGATAATGGCTCATATAATAACAACAAGACTTCTTATGAAATGGTTAACCACCCACAACATTATAATAACTATGATGTTGAAGTCGTAGATATGATGGAAAAAATTTGGGGAACAAAAGCTACAATGGAATGGTGTAAGATGACAGCTTACAAGTATCGTATGAGAATGGGAACCAAACCCGGAAAAAACGATTCACCTGAAGCAATGAAAAATAAACTTCTTGAAGATTTCAACAAGGAACAATGGTATCTTAAAAAAGCAAATGAATTGAAATCAAAATTATTTGATGAATCCATTGACATAAATCAATAATTATAATTGAAATACTTTTTATTATTGCGGCCTATCGAAAGATGGGCCTTTTTTATATAGGTATATACGCATTTGCGTACATATTTTTTTTATACCATCCAAATAGTTTGGCACAATTTTTGATGTATATTATTTCGTTATGAATAAATCGCCGCCGGAGTAATCCTGACATATTAAATAATTGGATGGCTAAATGCTACACAGGGGCTGAACGCAAAACCACGGATAGGAGAGTATACTCCATCTCACACTTAGCGATTAGGAGAGTAAACTCCAATATACCCATTAAAATTTTAATTAAAATTATAATTTTTTAATACCATTGGACACTATTTATTATTACCTAATTTTAATTATATGAAAAAAATTTTACAAGAATTACTCGTTTTCGTGCTACTCATTGTAGCAATTGGATGCTTCTATTCAGCAACAATGATGACGTTCTCAACATTGTTGATTAACTTGCTTTTGTTCTTTACTGCTATATTCCTACTAATCCAAGTTTGTGGAATCATTGATAGAATTAAAGGCTTTGGAACTCATATTAACGTTAACAATGATAATAATGAACCAAGTGAAAATCTTGACTCAAACATCCCTGAAGATGATAATACCTACGAAGGCGATGACGAAATTTAAATTCTAATTAAAATTATCTACGGGGCTCCAAGTATGGGGCCCTTTTATTTTTAATTAAAATTATTATTAGGCCCATTACTGAAAATTAAAATTATAATTGTATCCCCATAAACCTTAATTTTAATTATAATTAACAAAAACAAATTTTAACCAATTTTTTTTTGACCTATTTTTTTTAACCACATCCCCGTAAGTGCTTTATTTAGAATGAATTTAAATTTTAATTGTAATTCTAATTTATCTTGTTTCTAATTAAAAAATTTTAATTAAAATTATCACAAGCCACAAAAGAATTGACACTTTTCCGCTATAGCCCACACAGAATAATTCTAATTAAAATCCACCAATTTTCTGCCAAAATACCGCCAAAATACCGCCAATTTACTAACAAAAAATTTGTTCAGCAAATACCGATTTAATTGATGGCCGAAAATGGCACTTTTTTAAAATAAAAAAAAGATGCAAAAACTCCCACTTTTTCCCACCGCATAACATCCATATTATCAGCACTTCATACAGCACTGATTATAAAGTAATTATAATTTAATTATTATTAAGCAATTAAAATTAAAATTATAATTAAAAAACAGCCATAAAAAAAATGTTTAAATTATGTATAAATTTGATATCAAAATGATATCAGAATGTGTCAAAAGTTATATCTTTCACTATACCTTTTTTATTTTTTTCGATAGGGATTAAGTTACTTATTACTTTCTTTGTTTAAGAGTTCTTGTCTGTATATAAGAAAATCTTCAATATTTTCGAACACTTTTGTAAGAACGATGTTTTCTTAAACTATTACGCCACAAATATCCTCATAAGATATAGTATTTTTTGGGATGTATCCTATTACTATATATGGTTTAGATAGTGGACAATTACGAATGATATAGGCATCCACATAATAAGGATTGTTCATCACTGGATGAGTTATATTACCCCAATCTTCCTTGTTTTTCCAATCCTTTCTAAGATAGTTGGTAAGTTTTACTTTCTTACCATACTTATCCTCTAATTCAGATTGTATTTCACACCAATTCTTGAATTGAAGATATTCATCGTATGTCTTTACATAGATTTTGTCTATTGCGGCCATAGATTGTCTTGTGTTTGTGGAGAATTTGTATTAAATCCTGTAGTTCTTGTTTTTGGACAGTTTATACAATCTCTGAAAGGATTTGTACAGATTCCATTTGGAGCATAACAAGGTATTGCAGAACTATTAGATTCATTACCTTCATTCCTTAAGAATAACTGTAATCTTTTTATCTCGTTGTCTTTCTCAATCAACAGTTCTGCCAACCTCTCCTTTGGAAGTCTCATGTAATCTTTTTTATCCATGCTTTTTATTTTTGGTATTATTATTATAATAGATATATAGTTTCATTAATATGCAAGTTCATCAAGGTTATTGGATTCAATCACTTCCTTATCATACATCTTAAGAATCTTCCCATCTTCATATACAAGACCTTGCTCCTTAAGAGCATCTTGAAGTTCTATACTCAAATGTCTGTATTGCGTGCTTTTAATCCAAGAACAAAGTAGCTTCGCTACATCTATTTTCTCTCTCATTCAAGTTATTGTTTTCTTTGTAGTTATTCTTTATTTTCCCAATATAGATTATAGTTGTCTTTAGCACATTCCAAAGCAAATGTCATGGAAACTGTTGTATTCTCAGGGATTTGCTTATAGGCTTGGTATCTTCTGCATCCATTCCTTTTTGGACAAATGAAACGATGGGAAGTGTCATTTTGTATTAAAATATCTTCTCCTGAGCAATGTGTAATGTCATGGTTCATTTTTATCTTTTAGTTTTGGGATTTCCATCCAATGGGTTCTTTCGTGATAAAATACATCACCGCATAGTTCTGTATACCAATACTTTCCTTTTGCATTCCATTGACAAGTGTCTGCAAATGTTTGATTTGTGCTATTAATGTTTAGTGTTAAGTACAAACCATTTTTATTTGGTAATGCATCTTCCACGCTTATCCATTGGTTCTGCAATGCGAAGGTGGCACCTTCTTTAAAACAGTTACAATCATTTTCAAACTGTCTTGACAACTCATAATTGTCATCAAATGGAGAATATGCACGAATATTGTATTCCCTCGCTGCTTCTTCAATTCTTTGTCTTAGTGTTGCATTCATAATTTAAAGTTTTTAAGTTTGTCATATAAATATTCTAATAATGGAACTTTAATGTCTTGCTCTTTAGTCAAGAGATATTTTATAGATAATTCTAAATCTATTAATTGCTCCTCACTTGGCTTCTATTGGTTCTGAGGTCTGAGGGAATTAAGCCACTGAATACATTTTTCTATATCATTCTTGTGTGAATCATCATAGTCTATACACAATAAAGCGTCACGAAGAAATTTACAACACATGACAACTTTTTCATTTACCCCACTCCACTCCTGTTTTTTGTTGGGACTGAGAGATTTTAGCCAAGCAATTTCTTTTTGTATTTGTGAATCAGCGATACTATTACGATGTTCTTCTAACAAACATTTTAGAGAATCTGTGATAAGTTCTATCATAACTTCATCCACTTCGCTCCACTCTGCTGGCTTCTGCTCACACTGCTTCTCAAGCCAAGCAAGCCAATTAGCACAGTCAGCTTTACTCCATCTATCAAAATTAGTATTTTTCCCTAATTTCGATAATTCACAAAGAAATTCAATAAGTTCTTTCCTTATCTTCTCATCCTCTTCACTACAAGCAGACTTCTGCTCTTTCAGTAATCCATACTCTTCAGGTTCTTGCACAACAGTGTTGATTCCATTGTTAAAACCGCTTTCATATGCTTCATGTATAGATGTTACTGAAGTTGTATTTTTCTGCTTTTCAAGCCAGTCAAATGCTTCGGATAATTGGATACCCAATGCATTAAGGACTCTTGTAGATTCTCCTCTTGACAAGACTTGCCAAATAGATTTCCTTATCTTCTCATCCTTGCTCTCTTTGAGTTCGGGGAATGCTTCTTTGATGGTATTTTCTGCAATAACCCCAGCATTACAACTTTTAAGATACTTTTCCATTATTTCAAGAGCCTCTTTGTATTTCTTTTCGTAGTCCATGATTATACAGTTTTTAGTTATTTTTTTTATCTAGTTCTTCTATATATTCGAGCGGTGAGTATCCAGGAGGCAGGGTAGTTATGTTTGTGAATCCATTTTCCTCGGTAATAAGTGATTCTGATTCTTTTATTGCTCCTTTATGTTTACTTCCATAGTCTCCTTCTAACTTTTTGGTAGCAGGATTTAAGTCTCCCCAATCTATTCTTTCACCACCGTCGAGAGGCTCAACATAATAAGTATGTCCAGTCTTTAAGCTCTTTACTATAAATCTCCCAGTATCATCAGAATTAACTAGGAAATCTCTAAGTGCTTCATTCTTCATCTTCATCACTCCACCCATCAGTATTCTGCTCTTTCTGCCAATTGATGCCAAACCGAATTGCGGACAGCATGTCATCGTAATCATAGCAAGTGTCACCGCCGTTGGGGTCTTTTTCAGGGATATGGCTCATAAACTCGTCAAAAGCCTCATCATAATCTTGTGACATAGGCTTCTGCTCACCTTGCTTTTCAAGCCAAGAAAGCATTTGTTCTTTTGTGAAATCATCAAAAAAGTAATGACAATCCTCTCTTAATGTGAAGCCATTTTCTATGACATTCACGATGGCTTTCCTTATCTTCTCATCCTCGCTCTCTTTGAGTTCGGGGAAAAGTTTAACAAATGGGTTATTAAATGCATCATAACCGCCATCAACTATCATCATCTTTGCTTTTTCTAAAGCCTCATCATAGGCTTTTGCTTTTTCTTCTTGTGTCATAGTTGTTTTGTTTTAGAAGTTATCATTTGTTCTGCCATCCACTCTGCTCCATCCTTGAAAGCAATAGCAATATCATCCTCCCAATCATCGCCACCATTACCATTTTCGTTTTCGGTGTATTCTGTGGCATAATTCTTTGCTGCCTCGTTAAGATTGGATGGGAGAGAAGGCTGCTCCTGCTGAAGAGAGTCTGTGAAGGAAAGAAGGCTTATAAGTTGGTTCCTTAATTCTTGAGTAAGAATTATCCCCTGTCCACTCTCAACATGGAGGTAGGACAAACGCCGCTCTATCTCGGCTTTCATTTTTTCTGTATCAATGTACTTTGTCATAATTGCTTCAATATTTTAAATTATACATTCCTTCAGATAAATCTTATCTGGTTCCAAAAGTTTCTTACTTTGCTCGATTGATGTGTAGTTCATTTTCGTTTCTGTGTTAGTGGCTATCATTTTCTCTGCCATATCTAAATTAAATTTTCTAAACAATACTTAATAGATGCTTCACAAGCTTCTTCGTAAGTATAATTATTTGACTCTTGCTGAACAGATTTGTCTACATTATTCTCCCACATATCCTTTGTAGATATAAAATAATGCCATCCATTAGTTGTAGCAAAGTCTTTATCTATCATTATATAGATATTATGTACTTCTCTCAGCCACTTCATCGCTACGGATTGAGAAGGGGCGCAAGCTTCATTTTGTTCATAAGGAAAATCATCATTTCCTTCAAAAGATAGTACAGGATTTTTGCCATTCATCCAATATACTGGATATGAATAGCAGTCTTGATAAAACCCCTTCTCTTTAAGAAGCTTGCTAACTTCGTATGAACAATAGTCTTCTGTAATCATAACTCTTCAACAATTGGTTTCATATCATCATAAAGTATCCAATTTAAGGCATCTTTTACACCTTCTTCATAACTTGCAAGGCTATTGATATTACCATTGTTGATACAGTTACAACATTTTTCAATTATTATCTTAGCCTCTTCTATCTTTTTGTATGTAATCATATCTTATTCTGTTTTATACATTCCTTCTGGAGATTCTAAGGCTAATCCCTTTTCTATAAGACCTCTTACGTCAAAGTTCTTAGATAGTAGCCAATCATTTACTATTGTAGTCGCAGATTCACTGTTCCTAAAAGAGCATTCTTGGGATTTAATAAGAACTTTATGATATTCTTTCTCTTCTTCCTCAGTCATACTTGACATTGGACGAAGATAAGGCTTGCGTGAAATTTCATACCAACAGTCTTGCGAATCTGTATCATATTTTATGGCTTTGACATCATCAAACTGTAAGTCTCTATCTTCATTAATAGTTATTCCAGCATTACTCTTATAATAAAATGCAATTTTAACATTATATGGTAGCCTTGCACATAGGTCTTTAAGTAATAGTTCTTTGTCTTTTTGTGTCATAACTTTTAATACTTTGTTTTCTGTTTCCACCATGTTCTACAATCAGAAATGTCTTGTGCAAAATTTGGATGTCTGCTATTAAAAGAATCGACATGTTCACCCTCGCCAAATTCATTGACTAATATATAAGGAAATGAGATGTAATCCATTTCGTAACCTTGTGCTAATTGAAAACACATGTACCTATATTCCTCGCCCTTTGGTATTGGCATAAAAATGTTTTTAGACTTTGGGTCAACTTGTGAACACATTTCTATTATCATCTTGTCATAGGCCATTATTTCTTCTTGTGTCATAGTTTCTTTACTTTATGTTCATATACTCTTATTTGCCAACTAATTGGTTATACAATAGTGTTACTTACAATAATCGTGCCAAACTACTTCTTGTTTTCGTAGATTTCAGTAAAACATAAGTTTGGATTATAATTATTATGTTTAGAGTTATGTAGGTCATATTCTACTTGTAATACTATTTCGCCATATTGTTTGGATTCTTCAATGTCAGGTGTGAGATTATGTACATCTGTCAACTTATTTACAACTACCGTCATTATACAGGACATATCTTCTACCATACAGAATTCCTTCTGACTGTATTTTTCCAATTTTCTATTGATGTACTATGATAAAATATCATATTATTTTTCTTTTATTATATCATTATATTTTTCAACATCTTTGTTATAACGTTCAGGAATAATGTCAAAGTTAATTGTATCGTCACGTTGTCCTTCTCTAATTGCTTGCAACAAACAACGTATTTCAGTGGCAGAATCAACAGTTTCTTTTGGGTCTCCACTAAAGATATATCCATATTGCACATCATCGTCTTTCCATACTTTTTCAAGCATTATAGTAAATACTTCTTCTGCATTCTTACCATACATATCACTTACATTGATTCCGTCTGCGACAATATTAATATCGCCAGTAAGAGCATCAGTTTCAATGCTTATAATTCCTCTAAAACTGTTTTTATGTTTGAAAGTAATCAATTGATTAGAACTATCCCTGTCATTTTCAGTATTGAAAAAAGAATCATATTCAGCAAAATAATCATATTTTTCAAGCACAGGAACGAGATTCTTTTCTGCCCATTCCAAGTGTTCGAGCCTGTGTCTCATGATTTTCATTTCATGCTTCAGAAGATTTGGTGTCTGTAATGTCAAACAATATTCAAACAAATCAAATCCGTGTTTGACATACTCATTAGGTTCTTCTTCTAATTGAATACAACTTGTATCACCATCAGTGAAGCCATCAATATTGCAAAGAGGGGATTCAATATTTATACCAGATACATAGTAGTTTTTGTAATCAATTTTATATTCTCCTTCATAACTTTCAAGCCACTTTTTAAAATCAGGAGTAGGATAAACATAAAACCATATATGGTAATCTTCCTTGTAGAATTCAACAATTTCCAATGCACCATCTAAAAATTGGTAGGCTGCTTTTGTTTCTTTATATCCATTTTGATAAAGAATATCAACAAACGATTGCAATGCTTTCATATTTTATATCAAAATTTTATAGATTACATTTCTGCTTATTATCGTATTCCATTTTATTTGTCAATTTGATACATATTTTCAGGTGCTTCAAGTGCAAGACCTTTTGTGCCATAGTTATTCATCCTTAAATCCAGGCAGTTTTTCGAGGTCTTTAATAGAAATTATATTACCATTGTGATACAACTCATCTTTATCTTTCGTATATCCGGCAACAACTATGGTTTGCCTTGTGTTTAGAGCGTTAGATTTCTCCCACCTCGGCAAGTCCTTTAATGCATCTTCCTTGCCGGCCTTAAAACCTAACCCATAGACATATCCATGTTCAATATCAGAACTAAACTTGCACTTGCTCTCAAACTCTTTCAAGGCATCGGCTTTGCCTTTGTTATAGGCTTCTATCAACTCCTTAATATGATTTCCAAACACCCCAAATTCAGGCTTGTCAGTGACGATGAATAGGTCATAATGTGAGTAATCACGGTCTATTATCGTTCCATCGTGATTATAACTACGGTACGCACCACTAACCCAGCATATCATATCATCGCCACGGAATCCAACAAATTCTGCATTGAGGCCGTTCCTCGTTTCCACCTTGCAATCTGGATGGGCGTAGTAATAGCTTAAATCAAATGGTTTTTTCATTATAGTATAAAATAATTATTAATTATTAATCAAATCCGTGTTTTCTTCCATAAACAAACGACATTATTTTTTTTTGTTTCTCCATCCTTTGTTTCCATTTTGTTTTGTTTTAATCAATAATGTTCATGGTTTTAATTATTTAGTTTATCAATTAATTCAAATTTATTTTGTAATATGTGATAAAAATATTTAGCTCTATCTTTTTTATGGATTATTGCATATCCATCCATTTCTGGCACTTCTTTTCCATGCCTATCGGTAAAATAAGAAGTACAATTCAATTTTTGAATATCGGGAAAATGTTTAACTTGGTAAATGAATATATGGATATCCTTTCTTGAGTTATGGTTATGGATTCCCGCATCAATTATTGGTTCGCTTTTTGAAAGGATAATGCCAGTTTCTTCTCTCAGTTCTCTCAAAGCTGTTGTAAGGTGGTCACCATCTTCTTTGTCATAGCAGCCTTTAGGAAAATCATATCCATTTTCAGTTCTTTTTCCATATGCATGGCATCCAAGAATGTCACCATATTTATTAATCATTACTAATGCACATGTTACTGTTTTCATTTTTCTTGATTTGTTATGTTTTCTTTTAATTTTTCAAATTCTTGTTTCAGATAATCCATACATTCGGGGATATCAAATAATTTATATGCTTCTCTTCCTTCCTTTTCGTTAAGTTCTTTAACTTTATCAACAAGTTCTTGGTCTGTAAGTTTTGAATCTTCGCAGATTCCTACAGAATGGATTCTTTCATCTTCTAAATAATAAGCATAAATTTTCATATCAAAAAATTATTTAAAGGTTGTGATTCAGTATAAATTGATTCAAGTTTTCCATGATTAAACGTATAAGCCCTTTTTCCGTATTTGCACAGATAAGTAAGCACTGTAATGTTACTATGGTCATTATATAAATTTCCACAATATTGGCAAGTTCCGTCTACTATTTTACCACCGCATGTAGGACAAATTCCTTTTAATTGTGCAGATGTCTTTTGTACCTCTGAAACTAATCTATATGGGCAAATTGATTTAACTTCTTCAATGGTCATTCCATTTCTAATGCTTGTATCGTAAGCAAATCTATCATATTCTTCTTTAACTTTCTCATTTTCAATTGATATGTTATTATTATATTCAATTGAATATGCACGTCTTTGTCTTTCTTGGCTTTCCTTTATTTTATGGCCAATAAAAAGGAATAAAGCACCTGCCAAAAAAAGGAAAAGCGAATTAAGAAATTCTCCAATGATTAAGAAGCCAAATGAGCATAACAAACTAAATCCTCCGATTACAGTAAAAAACATAATTTTAAATTTTAGTATTTACTTACTAATATACAAAAATCATGCCAAAATAACAAATTAGCAACTTAATTTTCATTTGATTCAATATATTCTAATTCAATAGATTCATATTCATCCTCAAATTTGTATTGTTGTAAACTTGGTCAATAATCACAAAATCAATATCCTTTTGAACTGAAATAATAATTTTTATATTCAGGACTATTCTCATTTAATACTTTTACATCACAGACAAATATGTGTTCTTAATAAAAAAAAGAACCCCACGAATTCATTCGTGGGAGTATGTCAGTGCAATGATGACCAATTTTTTTTGTGTCTCCGCTCCTTAATTTATAATCTTCTTCATAGGCATAAGAAGATACGCCTTCTTTTAAATCATTTATCTTTTTCAGATATTCGATTAAATCTAGCACTCCCATTCTTGTCTAACATTGTTTTTATCTGGATTATAAGGGCAAGTGTCAGGGTTAAAATTACAATCCTCTTGTACCATTAGACAATGGTACTGATGGAAACAATCCATACAATTTTTTTCTCTACTCATTGTAAAATATCGCTGTTAAAATTCTTTACCACCAATAGGCATACTCATCGCCTATATTATTATTATTATTATTATTATTATTATTACAATAATAACCGACTCTTCTGATATAGTCATATATCTTTAGCCGTATTTTACATTTAAGACTAAGACGCTGTTTTATCTTTTTTGTTTCAATTCTGCATAATGGATACCTTCATCGAAACACATACGATAAGTTTTTTCTTCAGGAGCTCCACAAGCAAACCATTCATCAAAATATTCGTCTTTAGTTATCTGAACAGGTTCTTCTTCAGTACCAATGTTTAAACAATTATTATCTAAATCATTGATAATGGACCTCAATCGTATTGCAAACTCTTGAACCCTTTCATATGGATTATATGTATTGCATTCAAGATACTTTGCATATTCTTTAATGTCGTATTGTAATGCTTTTAATTTATCTATATTGTTCATTATTTTCCATTATTTTAACTTTAATTAAATAAGGCACAATAAAACTTGTACTGCATGTAATGTCTGGTCAATATAAAGAGAACCAAAATCAGAAATTACAGGCTCTTTTTTGTACCCATCGCCAAATGGCAACGGAGTCTTTTTCATTGGCCATAATTTATAATGTTTGTGACATTTCCACCTGTCAATAATAAAATGGCCACCAACAAGCATTACAAGTTTCCACCAAGCAAACAATCCCAAAGGCATAAGTGCAAACCAAAGGCCAAGTCCCCAAATTGCACAATGCACAAATAGAACATAGTCGCTTTGTGATTTATACTTTGACATAAAATCAGACTGTAATGGAAAATCCAAAACAAGATTAATAAAATAAAGAAATAAAAATATTACCATAACATTACCAACTAATTATAAGATATTCATCTTGAAGCCCTTGAATTGGTGTAATCACAGCAATAAACCCAAGGCTGTAGAAAAAATCACTAATTTTCACGTACATATCTCTGTCTAAAGGATTTACACAATAGATAACGGCGTGTTCTTCTGTTGAATTACCAACAACATAGTCAATTCTTGCACGAATATCTTCTATTTTCTTGTTGTAATTTTCATTCAAAACTTTTTGTTGTTTTCTTCTGCAATTTTCAGCATTGAACGCATTGCGCTCTTTCCATTTTTTGTAAATTCCCATTTTATCTGTCTATTAATATTTCTTTAATGTTACTAATTCTTTCTTCACCAAGTCCTTCATTATCTCCCATTTCTATTAACATTTCATTGAATTCTTCAATTGTGTTGTTAGCAGGGAAAAAATAGTCTTTCACTTTGTCAAAAGGTTCCAAATATTTTTCAAGCGATTTCTTTGCTTCTATTCTATTATCTTCAGCATCTTGTTCAGACAGCATGTTGATATAGTCTTCTTCGGTCATATTCCAATGTGTAACAGTGTCAACAACAGTTGAAAATCGACAATAAAGGCCGTTAGGTTGTTTTGCTATAAATGAACTCATAGTATTTATTCTTCAATAATTGCATCTGTATTTGTAGTTTCCCCAATAAAACTAGAAAGTGCTTCAATCCTCCTGATTTCAATTGAACTATCATTGATGTAACTTTTATAGACGCTTATTGCGTCTTCTATTGAATCACCAATAACAAGGCGATTATCAATTCTGAATACTTTTGTAAATTTCCATCTTTTCATTTTTACTATTTTTTAACTTCATTATTAATTCATCAGTTTCTTTAATTGCAATATCCATTATTTTTGATGCATTGATAGAACTATTTCCAAATCCTGAAACTCTATGTGAATAAATTCTAACGGCAGATTCGTTCCTAAAGTTATCCCAATATTCACCAAAGCTAAGCCCATCAACATCTTCCAAATCCCAATAATAATTGATTCTTAGACATTTTTCTTCGCCATTACTATCAATACAGTTTACTTCGTCTATTGACGTTCTTGATGTTCCTCCTGTATAAGTAATAACATCAATTATTTCTCCTGTTTCTCTAATTTTCTTTTTCATTAGATTAATCGTTTTTTATACATTTTTTCATTTCTTCTGTTATTGGAATCCACCATTTTACATGGGTTTTGTTATAGATTAGCCAATGTCCATCGTGAAATACATTATGCCAAACTGCATGTTCATCACAGTCAATCATAGTGATATAGTCACCATCTTCACAAGGATATTCTTCAATCTTTGGATTACGTGGATTTTTCACTACATTCCAAGGAAGTGATTCAAGTATCTTCTTTCTTGAAGGATAATGAACATTGTAATACCAAGATTGGGCCATTCCACTACCAACCTTACAGCAATCGAAAAAGTTTATAGCGCCATAGCCACCCAAACGGCCATCTTCACCATACTTCAATTCAAAGTTTGCACCTTCTTTAAGATTTTCAAGAATTTCTTTTGCTTCCATATTAAAGAATAGCAATAATTGGTGTAATGTATTCGATTAGCAATTCTGAATTTACAGTAACCCAATTGAAGAATGGGACAAGTTCAGTCAAAAAATTCAAAAAAATAACAAGATACTTCATAATATATTATTTTTCAATAACTTCAATAATGTTGTACATAATTTAAAATTTTTATTTGTTACTCATTATGGCTTATCATCAAAAACCGTGCCAGTTTTCTTTTCTATTTCAAATTTTTCTTTTAATGTTAATTTATAATTCTCCATTTATTAATTCAAGAAAAGGTTCAAAATCAGGGCAATTAACCCCAAAGCACTGACTATACTTCTTACAACATTTTTCGCAATCAATATTGCATTTGCAAGAATCAGTAAATTTATTAGTGTTTAAAGTATCCATTTAATATCCTGTTTGTAAAGAAACAAAGTCATGCAAGTATTTATTTTCTGCTTTATTGGCAATTCCATATACAAGTCTATGCCTCTGACTACTCCAGCCACTAAAGTAGTGGGGTTCTTGGGAGTAAGCACCACGAATTCATTCGTTGGAGTATGCCATTTTTATTCGTCATAATCAGTATCTCCATTTATTTCACTTTCATCATATTTAATGCCATATTGCTTTTTACTTTCGGGCTTTTGCATTGGCAAATATTCACTAACTTTGAAATTAGCCATTTGTGAAATAGGCTGTATGAATTTTAATGACAAGCATTTTGCCTTAAAAGTATCAGATGGCAATTCTGACGATTCTGCTTCACATTCATAAATTACGGGTCTTGTGTACAGATAGCCCTTAAAATGATTCTGCATATAGTAAAGTGCGCTGTCATAAGTCAAAAAAGCGTGAACATAACTATCTTCATTTGTTCTTACTTTAGTTAACTCAATACCCCATTTGCGGAGCATACACTCTTTCATTGTTTCTTTTGGCTTGAACAACGCTTTTCCTTTAATTTCTTCTTCAGTAATTGGTTTGTATAGTGGCAACGTAAAATATTCGATACGACCACTTGAAGACATTCTTTCTTCGATTACTTTATAAACTTTAATTTTTGCCATAATTATTATTTTTCAAGTTTTAATTCAACGTCATCATATTGAGAATATTCGCATTGGTGTAAAAAATGGTGTCCTTCAAATAGGTCTTCTCCGTGTGTACGTTCCATTAGATACCTTTGATTTGTTTCTCTGTCTTTGACAAATAAGAAATCAACAGGCGGTGGACAAACGACATCAAAGCAGTACGTTTCTTTTTTTAATTTATTATCGTATATATGGATTTTCATTTCTTTCTAAATAATTTATTTAATCTAATCTCTTCTTTTTCCCTACATTGTGGGCATAATGTATAAATCCATCCATGTAATGCTTTACAAGTAGTTCCCTCTGTCTTTCCGCAATGCTCACATATTTTTGTGCTTCTTTGTTCCAAATCAAAAAGTTTTTCGTGTAGATTATCAGGATAAAAATTACAATAAATTGTAAGCATTCCGAATTTTTCTTTTGCTTGAACTATCTTTAATTCTTTGTCTTCATTAGCATTTTTTACATTCCATTCTTCAACCCATTTTTCAGCCTCTTCAATTAACGGATACCAACCATGTTCGCATTCATATCCAAATAGTTCTATTGGCTCTTTTACTTCTTCCATTTATATATCTTTAAATATTTATTAAAACCAAGTATAACGCTCTATTTTATATACTATATCAGAAATATGGCATTTTTCATCCGTAATTACAATCATGTCAATTGTTGATATTAGTTCATATAAGTCTAAATCAACAATTTTATTATTAGGTGATAATACTGATATATTTCCACCTTTTCTTCCAAGAATTTTGTAACTATCTATTTTTTTAGAAGTACCAAGTGAAATATGTTCTACCTCATATAAATCAATCCTATAGCCAACTTTGAATTTTCTAAAGAGAAAATAATCGTGCAGAATCATAAATATGACCACAATTAAAATAATGCCACAAATAAATAAAAATAATTCTATCATACAAATATTGAAATTGAATTATAATTTTTAAATATAGATATCAGTTCTTCATCGGACAAGTTTTTATAGTTTTCCCATTTTTCAAAGTCTTTATTTTCTTCATCATATTCATCATCACTTCCAAGAGACCATCCCATTTCAGCCAATCTACGTATATCTTTTGCTGACATATTCCAATTACGTTGAATCTCGAAGCCAAATTCTTCGTATGTGGCCCATATTGTATAGCAATCTGGTAATGTGTCGTATTTTCTTATTATCTCTATGGTTTCTATTAGGTTCTTATACGTCATTTTCTTCCCATTTTTTATCCATTATGTATTTGTCATTTATTGTCTTTCCGATTTTGTACATTTTTTCCTTGTAAAACTTGTTCAGGGCGGCTTTTACGTCGGGAATGATACTGTTTATCAAATCAACATAAAGTACGTAATCAGGGCTTATTTTACCTTTTTTTTCCAAATGTAATTCTTCTATCTTAGCTATTAGATATTTTTCAAGAAAATCCTGCATGTCTTTTTTTGTTTTATTATACAAAAACAAATTGATAAAAACAAAAAAAGCATCCATTTCTGAATGCTTTATTTATGTTGTCCTGAGATAGACGAGCAAGTTGCACGTCCTCCTTGTATAAAGGTTGAGGCTAAATCGCCTCTGCAATGAATTACATCAAGGCATCTATTAATTATCAGTAATTTATCTTCAGGTGTTGATGTTGGTGATAATTCTTTAAGTATTTTTGCTATTGGCTGTATTCCATAATCACTAATTGCATCGCTTCCATCTGGTAATTGAGCCCAATCATAATATCCTATATTTTCAAGAAATTCTGATAGGTCTTCATAGTCATAGTTTCCTTCATATTCTTCACCAAATGCATTTTCAAAAGCTTCTTTTGGGAAATATTGCGAATGGCCGGCGAATGCTGTCATATATTCCAATGTAACCAAATTATCAGCAATTAATTGAATCCATTCATCCATTAGTCTGTCTGGTATTTTTGCATTATCGCCCAATTGCATATATCTTTTTAACAAATTTTGATATTGTGCTGATGGTATTAAATTCCATTGCTTATGCGGTATTCCATTTCTTTTATCTTCCAAAAATTCTTGCAATATTTCATCTTCCCATAAATTTGCATATGCTTTTCCAATTGGGCTGTCGTAATAATTATCAAATTGTTCATTCAACAACTTGTTTATTGCTTTTTTTACCATTTCAGCAATATCGTTTTCATTAATTCTAAAATGATAATATTCTTGTGCAACGTCATCGTTTAACCCGTAATCTATTATAACCAAACTTTCTTCACCATTCTCACTAACCACGCCCCAAGAAGACAAACGTTTTAAGTCATCAATGGCGTTCAATTGGGTATTTGCCATATATTCATATAGCATATAAAAAACGGAATCATAATATTCGTCACTATCACCAATTTGTTTAAACAAGTTATCATATGAATGGTCCCTCATAGGGTTTCTTCTTGCATATAAACTATAAACATAATCTACATAAGCACATATTACTTTAAATGGATATCCAAAGAATTTTTTGAAATCACCGGCAGTCGCTTTTCTTGCAAGTTGCATTTCAATCCATTTATAATTTTCATCAGTATCGTAAATCTTTGCAAAAAGCCCTATTTGCTGTAAATAATAGTCACATTCGGTTTCATTTTGTGCAACTCCTTTATTATTCATTGCAAGCTTTAGCACCTTCTCATCGTCAATTTGAAATACCATCCTACTTGAGCCACTGCCAAGTTGTTTTCCAAGTTTTTCCTTACAATATTTTATTTTTCCTGCATAACTTGGTATTGATTTAAACGCTTCCATATTAAAAGAAGCAGGATATGCCATTTCTTCCACACTATTTTCAACTAAAAAAGCCATATATTTAATTTTATTATAAATAGTTGGCTTTCTTGCTAAATAAAAAATAAATATTATTTTACTGAATACCCATTTTCTTCAAGTAATTTCTTTGCTTTTTCGATTTCTACTCTTTTTACAAGTTCAAATGCGTTTTTCTCTCTTTCTTCGTTTTCAATTTTGCGGTCAATCCATTCCATTTTACGCAGGATTCTATCTTCACTCTCCTTATCGGTTTCTAATCGCTGATAGGTAAAATAAATTTTTGCTTCATCCTCCAAATCAGCACCGTTTGGATTGTATTCGTAATCTTGGGCCCAAAATTCAATATTCAAATTCTTGAAATAAACTCCAGAATCTTTCAATTCCTTTTCCTTTGCCTTGTATTTCTCACACAAGTCTTCCAAGTCTTCCAAGTCGAATTCGACATAGTTGCTTGAATATTCCATAAATGGTTCTTCATCAACAAGAACGTATTCTTTATCATTAATTTCTTCGCCTTTGTAAATCATAGTTTTATTTCTCTTTGTTAAACTCTTTAATAATTTCGCCATCTTTGGTCTTGATTACCATGTCAGAATACTTCAGGTCAAGAGTAAGGTTGTTTTCAAATTCTCTTCCAGTTTTTCAAACTACCAGTTTTCTAACTTCTTTGACGAAATGGGCAAATTTGGTTCAAATCTTGGTCAATGCCGTGTACAGTTGATGTATAAAAGATTTTCATTTTTATTATTTTCTAATGTTGAATAATACTCAAAATCAATAGATTCGCCATTACTGTTCTTTAATTGTATTAATTGAATGCAAAAATTCTTCAGGATTATCTCTATTCTCTGAAATGTTAGAGAACGCTTCTGTTATTTTAATTACATCATTTATTCCGTACATAGTAATATAATTTAGTTTATTTAGTCCAATCAAAAACCGTGCCAGAAATTAAAAATTCCCTCTATGATAAATTCTTTTTTTGTTTTTTTGTTTCTTTACGTAATTACGTTCTTTTACTTAACTTACGATTAACGTTCAAGAAAGCCATCTGCTTTAGCTGTTGGATGAATTGCTTTAACATTGCCTTGCTGACAGCGCCACTTGATGTATCAAGTGTGGTTAATAAGTATAACTTATTAACAAATACGTGTTCTTGAAATTGATTAAGAACCACACGATTTCAATCGTGGGAGTATGTCAGTTCCACTAATTCACAATTATTTAAAAGTTCATCGTATCTTTCTTTTGCCTCTTGATATGTGTCAAAATATTCGTTTTTTTCCTCACCATCAAGATACACAATAGTAACGCTTGGCTTTACATAAAATTCATTGCCTTTTAAACAAAGATATGGGTATCTGTTCAAGATATAAGATTCCTCAAATTCATTATTCATCGAAAGCCATAAAGTATCATAATAGATGTTTTCAGTATATTCTAATTTATGCAAAAAAGGATATTTAAGATTGAATTTTCTATATTTTTCTCCCTTTTTGTGGGCAAGAACAAAACTATCTTCTTTTATCATTTGCGATAAGACAACTCTTGTAAGGCCACTAACGGCAATCTTTTTTCCATAAATTTTAGTCATAATTTAATCATTTTAAGTCCTCTTCTTTTAATTTCGTATAACCAATTCCCTTTAGAATTAATAGAATTTTGTCTATCTTGTTTTGAACACCAAATAAGTTCTTCATCAGGGACATCTTTCAATGGAACCATCATCCATTTCAAAAATCTGTCATAGTCTTCCTTTGAAATGGGCTTTTCTCCCATGACAATTTCTGCAATATTTGCAGCATCAAATATTTCTTTTAATTCTTCTTCAAACTTTTTTTTCTTACTCATAATTTACGATTAACATGCAAGAAAGCCATCTCCACATCTCACAAATCTATCATCATCCCTATATACAGCAAACTCACATCTATGTGCAATTTTCACGCTTACATCCTTTACAAGGAATGCCGAATATGCTCGTTTTTGTTTTATTATCGTTATTTTTAATTTCAATCATAGTGAACTAGGGAAATCTATTTCTTTTACAAACGTATATTTTCTTTCTTTATAATCTCTTTTTATGTCCGTACCATCAATAACATAATATTCATCATATTCTTCTTTATATACGAGATAACGAGTATAATCAGATAAAGTTTCAACAATTTTATCGTCAAGTTTAATCCACTTATATCTTGGATTTGAATCTGCGTATAAACCACCTGCAATAAAAGCGTTAACTATATCTTCCCATTCATACTCTTCGTGCTCAAAGATATATTTTTGGTCAGGAGCACAAGCAAAAAAGAAATCACTTTTTCGACTCATTTAGCCAATATTTTTCGTTTTTTTAATAAAATCTTATTTAACAGTTAATAACCAATCTTATGAACGTGAATATGGCGCGACAAATTCAATGGAATAATAGTCTGTGAAGTCAATGTGGACCTCAATTTCTCTACAGCAAAAAAGCCTAAGAGTTGTGCGTTTCGATAATTCATATTTTTTGTCATTGTACGTAAAATAAACAGGAATTTCACAAGGGCATTTATTTCTCGTATTTGCTGTATTAACCAAATAATCAATAGCATTTTTCAATTCATCAAGTGATATTGTTTTAATAACATTGTCTTCGTGCTTTGTGAAATAATTTTCTTTTTTGAATTCCATAATAATAATAATTTTAATATTTTTTTCACTTTATCTCATCAAATATTGTACCAAATTATTCTTAATTTACAATTTTTTCGCCTCTAAAGCAAATATTTATAAAAAAATGATAAAAATGGAAAAAATTAATTGGTGCGGATACGAATGGTCCAATAAAATGGAGGGTGGTAGAATTATTCACACCCAATACCCATATGCTTGGTATGGCTGTGATGAAAATGTGTTAACTATGATGAAGAACGGAGAGTTACATCTTACGTATAAAGAAAACCCAATAGAAATTAAGCATTGGGATGGCAAAATATATAATCCAACAATTGAAAGAGCTCTTATAAGAACAACAACGCATTTTGATTATGGAACGTTTTCAATTGAAGCAATGTGTCCTAAAGGCTTGAATATTTGTTGTGCTTTTTGGCTAAGTGGACACGGAAATTGGCCACCTGAAATTGATATTCTCGAAGCTTGGTCAGAAGATAATAATTATAGTTGGAGAACTACAAATCATTTTCCGTGGATTCTTCCTTCTTGGAGAACAACCTATAATGTACACTATAACAACAAAAATATTGTTCACGAACATCTTGGCTCAAAGAATGTTATGAAATGTGACCAACCACTTGACCCAACTGAAAATTGGATTAAATACGAATGCGTATGGGAGCCAGATAAGATAACATTTAAAGCAAATGGGGTTGTAACTAAAACAGTTAGCAAAAAATATGCACAAATGTTAGTTAACAATTTAAAAAATCCCGAAAATGGGCATTTAATGGATGTCATACTTGAGGTAAATATTGATGACCCAAAAATAATTAAAAACAGGATTGATAAGCCATTCAGCGTAAGGAACTTCAAATATCAGCCATTAAAATAATTTACGATTAACGTGCAAGAAAGCCCATTGCTTTAGCCGTGGGATGAATTGCTTTAACATTGCGCTGCTGACAGCACCACTTGATGTATCAAGTGTGGTTAATAGGTATAACTTATTAACAAATACATGTTTTTAATAAAAAAAGAACCCCACGAATTCATTCGTTGGAATATGTCAGAATTCAAGTCTGTTTATTATTTTTAATAAATTGTTGTTTAATGGAAAAAAAGGACGTATTAATTTTGCTTATTATATATAAAGCTCATTTAAATGAGTATGAAATAAAATCAGTTGAGTCTTGTTTTAGGGTTTTTAAAAACAGAGAAATCTGCATTGTTTTTCCAAATGGAACAGATATGTCTGAAATTGTTGAACTTTCAAAAAAAAATAACAAGAGTGTTGCTTTTTTGGAAATTGAAGAAAAATGGCTTTCATCTGTTGAAATGTATGGCCATCTTTTAATTCATCCAAATTTCTATAGGATGTTTACAACCTACAAATATATTTTGATTTATCAAACAGATGTATATGCATTGTATGACAACCTTGATTATTATATGGAAATGGATTATGATTATTATGCTTCTTGTTGTTATTTTATTGATAGCATGGCTTTTTTAAAATGCCTTTGTGGTGGGTTTTCATTAAGAAAAGTATCTTCATTTATAGAAAACATTGAAAACAGGCCAGATTGGGAAGAAACAAATAACAATAAAAATTTTAATGCTGAAGATTTGTTTTTCATCAACGAAACATATGGTTTAAAAAATATTTCCCCGCCAGAAATTGGACAATATTTTAGTTTTGACAGTTATTTATTAACTGACGATTTTATTGATATTTATGAAAATAATAAAGACATAAGCAAATTTCCAATGGCGATTCACAAATATGGAGATAAAAGATTTAATATTTTAGCTGAATATGTAATAAAAAAATATAACGAATCAATTTAAAATGAAAAAAGGTGCTGATTACTCAACGCCTTTTTTTATTATCTACGGACCGAAGGACTTCCTCCAGACCTTGTTCCGCTCGAACTTGAATGTGAACTGCTCGAAATTGGCCTTGAAATATTGGAATTTGAACTTGGCCTTGTCCCGCTTGAATTCGGCCTTACATTACCATAATTTGTTGAACCGGTATTGTTTGGCCTAACAGTTCCATTTATTGAGCCACTTGTACCATTTCCAATTGGCCTTACTGTTGCCTTTGGTACATTTGTTGGTTTTGGCTGAATAGCAGGTTGATAGTTATTTGGGTTGCTATTATGTGGCTTTGGAGGGTTATGGTGATAATAATGCCAGTGGTGATGATGATAAGTATACGGATAATGATATGTATAATACGTTGGGCCATAATATCCATAATGATAGTGGTAATAATATGGCCTTGAAGGATACTCTCTGTATACGACAACACTATCTGTTGCACAAGATGAAACAAATAACATAGTTAAAAATAACACTAATGTAATGAATAATTTTCTCATGGTTTTATCATTTTATTATAAATAGTTTTTTATTATATCAAAAATTCAGTGCTTTTATTTTTTGAAAATGGATTATCTTGTGTATACGGTCCATAGACTTCAATTTAATAGCAATAATTTTAAGAAATTTCTTCTGAGGAAGCCATTTCTTCCATATCTACCTCTCCATTATCATGCTGTTTAGCTTCTCGGTCAAAATGTCTTAAACTTTTTAATTTCCATGCTCTTGCAAAGTTATCGCCAACAATTCTAACAACAACCCCCTCACGAGGAACCTTATTCTTGCACATAGGTTCATCTTCTTCCATAAGAATGAGTTTTCTGTCAGATTTCATTCTTGCAAGAATGTTTTTGTTCCAATTTTCATCCTCAGGAATATCTGTATACATATCACCAAATCTTCCATAATAAACAAAATTCAAGAACATTGTTTTATCAGCAAGTTCAGGATGAAGTTCAACAAGTTTATGCGTCCATTCGTCAACCTGCTTGATAGGCCATTCTTTATGATTACCATTCTCATCGGTTGAAGTGATTCTATATGGCATAAACTTCCAATGGCCAGTCTTACACCCATAGTCATGCTGCTTCTGAATCATTGAAGTTGAGTTTTCAAGATACCCAACAACTTCACCATAGACAGTCATACCCTTATCAATATAAGGCGAAAAATCACGGTTTACACATCCGTAAATATCGCATCCGTAGTATCCTGAAGTAACTCCTTGGTTGATATACTTATTCTTGATTACACCTCTTGAAGAGTAAACATTTCCGTATTCTACCATTGGAACCTTAACACCAAAGAACTTCTTAATTTTTTCCCAAGTAGTAAGTTTCTTGTTAACAAGAATGTTTGACATAATTATAGAAGTACCATGAACTTTAACAGTAATAGATACATTATCATTTGGATTTAACTCATTAATATGTTCACCAAGCTGCTTTGTATCATAATGATATGCGAACTGCCCATCAACAAGTCTGTTGAATTTCTTCAGATTTTTCATTCTCTTTTTCCATATAGACTGACCCTGATTACCATTGTTGCTATTGCAATGGCCCCTAATGGGCGGAATATATTTATAGCAAAACTCTTTGTCATCAATATAGTTGAATTGAGTACCAACAAGAGATTCCCAATTAGTATCTTTCAAGGTTGAATCATAATTAACAAGAGAATCAACACCTGCAATGAATCCTTGAGAATATTGCCCACGAAGTTTCAAGATACGTACACGTCCGTTCTTGTTGAAAAATCCACACATTGACTTAATCTTAGCCGAAATTTCCTCAGCCTTTTCCGTGTCGTTCTCATTTTCAGCGTTTTCAAGTTCAACAAGATACTCTTTAACAGAATCGGCATTGGCGTTTCTTTCAAATTCTGAACGCTCAAATAGGTTGTTTGTTGACAAGTACATTTGGCTAATAGCACACTCTACAGGGAAATAGACAACAATGTCTCCCTCCTTGTGGTCCTTACCAATAACAATGTCATAACCGTTTACTACGGTCTTTACAAGTTTGTCGGCACCTTCAATTGGAAAAGTTTCTCCAATTTTGCAAATTGTAGCCAAATAGTTAGGATTGGCATCCTTTGTCAATACAAATCTTTTAGCCATTTTTAAAAAGTTTAAATTTCATCAATTTTATTTTCAAAATACCATTTATTAAATTTTTCATATTCTTCAATTCCGACTTTATTAATTGCAGAAGTCAATTCGTTATAGTCACAAGTTTTAATTTTAACAATAATTCTTTTACCTCTTGGGTCCTTAATTGGAATAACAGGTCTTGCAACAATTCCTTCTTCAAGATAATCAGGATTAGTTACATTAGGGACATGAGTTTTAAATCCACTTTTTACCATTTCCTCAGCTTCATGGATTGTCATTTGCCCAAGATAAGGAACAACATCGATTCCAAGTTTTTCAGCATATTCATTCAGCATATCAATAGGAATCCACCATCCTTGTACACAGATATCAAAGATTGAAAAACGATTATTATCTTTGTCATAATTTCCGCCTGCCTGAATTTTCTTGCCGAAAAATTCACCGTAAATGTATACAGGAGCCTCTTCAACATTTACAGCATAATTTCTTTCATGGTCAGGAATTAAAATTTCATTAGTGGTAATACTATGGTATTCTATCTGATTTTTGTCATTCATCTTTGGAATAAACCTTGCACTCTCAGGAGGAAACATCTCTGCAAGAATAGGCTTAATTCTTTCAATTAAATTATCCAAATATTCCTTTTGGCCTGTGTGAATAATATCGGCATTATCGGTTTTACCTCCGCAAAAACATACATTTGTTGAAGGAAAATAGACAATCTTAGAATTTGTTCCATCAATTTTTGAAAAGCAATCAAACTTCAAATTTTTTATATAATCCATATAATCATCAGAAAACTGACCAAGAATAATCTTGTTTTGAAAAAATTTCCAATCAGGATTAGGGAGTTTAATTTTGTTTAAGTTTTTGTATCTGCAATACAATGTGTTAATTTTTGTGTAAGTTTGTGTCTTTTTCATATTATTACAATTTTTAAGTATTTTATCAAAAACTATGCCATACCTCTGATAAATTGGAGAACAAGTCGTACCTTGATGTCTGAAATTATTTATTTCTTGTTTCAAATCGCTTCCAATCAGTTGTCCTGCATATTTCAGTTCAAAATTAATTTCGGAAACTCTTCTGTTGATTTTTTCGGCTTCACTTGGTTCTACAAGATAAGGAACGCCATCTTTTACTCTAACTTCGTTTCCCATATAATAACCTATTAAATTACTAAAATTCTTTTCAATATTATGAATATACAAAAACTGTGCCAAAAAAACAAATTTTAATAAAAAAATTCCTTTCAAATTCTTCCAGTAAAACAAAAAGAAAACATTATGAAAAGTATTTAGAATTTGTTGAACTTTATAAAACAAAAAAAGGCACTATCAATTAGTGCCTTTTTTTATTAGTGATACATGTCATTCAGACATCTTGTCAACAAGTTCAGTCATAGCTTTTAGGCCCATTGCGTCAAAAGCTGCGCCAGCGCCACCTGAGCCACTTCCACCTGTCATAACAATTCTTGGGAGTTTAATATCTTTAAGGGCATTTGCAACACCAATCTTAGTTTCTTTTTCGATATTTGCTCTCTCAAGAGGTGTAAGACCTGCGGCAACCAATGCACGGTTTGCAGCGGCTTTAGCCTCACCTTCAGCAACAATCTTTTTCTTATCGAACTCAGCCTTTTCAGCAGCAAGACGTGCAACTTCACGCTCTTGTTCTGCCTTGGTTACTTCAACGATTTTAATACGTTCTTGTTCCCACTTTGCCTTCTCAGTAGCAGCCTTACCTTCCTCAGCAATCTGAATAGTCTTCTGCATAGCCTCGATTGATTTGGTCTTTGAAGTAATCACAGCCAAGTTAGCGGCCTTCTGTGCGTCAATTTGGTCTTGAGTTGCGGCATCGTACTTAATGTCAGTGATTGACACCAAACCGCAAGTGATACCATATTGGCTAAACGGTGAAACCTCTTGACGCTTGTAACCCCTTGGGGCATTAATATCTTCGATAATCTGAGCAGTGGTACGAGTTTCAGGCTCGCCTGTAATCTCATTGACAACCTCAGTCTTAATTGCTTTAGTCTTATACACACCGTTATTCAATTGGTCAGTGATATAATCAATAAGGTCTGTACGAGTCTCTGAAACAGATTGAAGTGATGACATCAAAGGGCCGCAAGCAGTTACTACCTTATACAGAGTAGGACGAACTAAGTTATTAATCAAAGCTTCCTCTGAGCCGAAATCACGTTGAATCTTCTCCATGTTTTGATGGTCAGTAGGCAATACAACTCGAAATGAGCCAACAATCATACCTCTACCATTATCTGTGAACGTCAAAGCAGCGGCGGGATTTTTACCAGTCGCAATGTATCCGTTTTCATTTTTTTCAAGCCCACTAAATTCGACCTGTGAGGTCTTGTTGTAGGACTCTACGTTACCGAAGTACTGCATCTGCAAACCACCCTCGGTCCACACGTGGTACTCACCTGTGATAGGCATTTGACAAACGTAGTTCTTGGACTTGTCAGCATCTTCAAATAATGAACGGCAGACGAAAATTAACATGATAGCAACGGCAATCGTTACAATGCCAATAATGGCCTTCTTGGTCACGTTCATTGGCTCCTTCTTTAAATTTTTACTCATAATTTTTAAAATGTTTAAGTTAATAATTAAATTGATTTTTAATTTTTGTCTTCTTTTATTCTTTCGTATTTATTAATATTTTTGTTAATTTCTTTTTCTCTTGCAATACCTTCGTCATCGTCTTCGTTTTCGTCTTCATAATCAGACTTTGCACGATTATTCTCGTTAATAGGTGCAATCCAATAATAGAAAGGAATTAAACATCTGATAAACGTAATTTCTCTGTTAGTCATTTTAAACCAAGAAGTCAAACATTGAAGGATAAGCATTCCATAATAAATGCCCATAAGTCCCACAAACAAGATAATGAAAATTCTAATCCAAATCATAATTTTAATTTTTAAGTTTTACATCATCTAATGCACAAACAATTTACAAATTTCCAAAATATTTTTTTAATTCTCCTAAGTCGTTGATAATGAACGCCTCAGCACTATCCAAATCCGCAACTTTATCAGTAATAATACCTCCACATCCGTGTTGTAGTTGAGTGTGCCCAACAATATTATAGGCATATCCGTCATAATCATCTTTCATCCAGCTATGTATGTCAGCCCACACAATTGAGCCATAATCATATGCTCCATATCCTCTATAAGCATCATACATTCCAAGAGAATTAATGACTTTAGGGTCTTCAGTAAAATATGCATTATTAAAATAATCAACAACATTTTCTTCGGTTATGGAATCAAATTCATCAGGAAATGCATATTTCACATATCCTTTGTGTATTCCTGCATGACTAAAAATATAGTGCTTATCTTCAATGTATTCTTCATCTGCAAGTTGGAACAAATCCTTATTCTCAATAAATATATTCCTAATCCTTTCAAAATTATAATAGTCAGTACGGCAATCACATATATCAAGGTCAAATCTATAGCCCATATCGTGATTACCAAGTAGTAATGTAATTCTGTCTTTGTTTTCTTTCTTTAAATTAATTATTTCATTAAAGTTACCTATGGCATTTTCTTGATAGTTTTCACTATGCACGAATTCATTTGGATAGCAATCTAGATAATCCCCTAAAAAAACAATTCTTGCGTCTGTTTTTTCTAAAACGTCTTTTACAGGCTCACGCCAAAATTCTCTTCCATGTACATCAGGAATGATTAATACCTTTATGTTTTTTTCCATTTTAGATTTCATTATTCAAATTATAAATTTCATTTCCGTTCTCATCTTCAATTTTAAAACAAACCCACGGAATGTTTTTTGCTATTATATGTTCACCATACCATTTTTTTGATTCTTCTTCGTCTTTAACGTATTTATAAATATTGAAGAAATGAGGGTCATCAGCAAACTCTATTACATAATCATTACCATCAAACCATGAGTGTTTTGTAAATCCTTGGTCACTAATACCAAATTCATCTTCTTCATGCTCTTTACCCCATTTTAAATCAAAAATATCATCAGTATTTCCCAATAATTCATTACTTAATTGATTTGCAGTAACTTTTACAACATTTACGTCTTTTTTATATCTAAACGCTAAATAATAAATGTTCATTTCTCAAAATTTTAACCCTATAGTCTTATTTTCAACATTAAGTTCTATTGCTTTGATTCCTGTTTCATAATTACCAAAGCCTCCTTCACTAATGCTATTTAAACATTCTAATAATTCATCAAGTGTCATAATTTAATTATCTATTTTTATTATTTTTATTATTACATTCTAAAGCCTTGCTGTTCCATAAGCCATTCTTGATAATCAGCAAACTTGTTAATTCCAGCATTATTACGAATTTTAACAAAATAATTGTAAACAGTTTCTAAATCAACAATTTTGTAATTACTTAAAGTACCATCTAATCCGACATCAGCCCTTAATTCTTTTGAAAGTATATTAACGTAATCAATGCTACCATGACAATGGCCATGGATATGAACAGTGCCATGTGTTCTCCTATTCCAAGTAAACAAAGGATAATGGCATAATTCAACACAAAAAGTTTCTTCTGGGTCAATAAAATCATATTGATTGTGTGTGAATTTCACCTCTTTAATATCACCAACCCACTCAAAATATCTTTCAAGGCCGTTACAACTTCTATCGTGATTACCTCTAACAAGAAATTTTTTACCTTTCAATCTTTGAAGAATATGCTCTGTACACTCTTTGTTACCAAGACAAAAATCGCCAATAATGTACACATGGTCTTCTTTATTTATAGTACTATTCCATAAATTAATAAGCCATTCATCATGCTTTTCAATAGCAGCATTCTTATCTTTCTGCAACTCTTCCAATGTCACTCCACACTCATCACGCCTGCTTGGATGATGATACAAAATTGTCTGATGCCCAAAATGTAAATCTGCACAAAAAAACGTTTTTATCTTAGTGCCCATATTTAATTACTTTATTATTAATAATACAAAAATTATAATTAAATAACAAATATTTTTTAAAAATTAAAGAGCCCAACGATTTCAATCGTGGGAGTATGTCAGTATTATACATAAAGATAAAAAAAGAGAACCAATAAGGTCCTCTTTTTTCAATTTTCAACATTAGATTCTTTATCTCTTAATAAGAGCAAGAACCTCTTGACTAAGTGCAGATTTAACAATGTCTTCCATTGAAGGCTGAACAGTGTTATCATTCTCGTCAACCTTGACAGGCATATCACCAGAAAGCAAGAAGCTTACAACTGCGCCATCAAAACCTGAAAGCATGTACGTACCACCATCTTCCATTGTTGATGGGAAGTCAGTAGTTCTTGCATTGCTGCAATACCACCAAATAATCTTGAAGTCCTTTACGAACTCTTCAGGAAATACGGTACGGAGGCTTCTCATAGCCTCCTCGTAGTTCGTTCTCTCTTGGGCCGAAGTGTCGCCACCCCAACCGTTAGAAGGGTTGAACTGCATATCGCTGACAACAAGCAGTGTCTTAGGGAAGTCTTCAAGAGGAATGTCCTTACGAGTCTTACGTGTATTAACAATTAAATCTATAATTGACATGAAATTGGTAGAGCCCCAAGCGGTTGTACCTCTTGCGATTTGTGTGTACTTATCAGTGAAAGTACCCGAAAGCGTCTTCAATGTTGACGTACTGTCGAACATAGCGACCACATTGTGGAACGCACCTTGGTTCAACTCACTAAAGTAGACACCAAGTGAAACGCATACATCGTATGCTGAAATGTTGTTCTTGACATCAACCAATGAGGTCATAGAACCTGATGTGTCAAGTGCGCAAAGAACATTACCTTGGATGGCTCCATCGTTCTTTGAAGCCGTTTGAATCAAACCATCGAACTGCTTATCAATGGTAATCTTAGTTGCCAATGTAGGATTGAATCTGCAATCCTTAAGTTTACGGCCAAGTTCATAAACATAGCCATTGAACTTAGCGACAGGTTGAGTCTTCAACCACTCAATGTAGCTGTTCTCAAGGTTATGTGCCTTCAAAAACTTACCGCTAACCAAATTAAGCAAAGCCTTGCCAGGGATTGTCTTCCAATCAATGCTACTGTAAAGACCCTTGCAAATGTAAGTTTGGAACTTATGAGCAACGCCAGTAGCCTTGAACTCACGATACTCCTTATAAGACCAACCAGCAGTCTTGGCAAACAACTTAGCCATTGCATTGGTAGACTTTGCCCAAGAAGTTGTACACTTCTTGTCAGAACGAATACGAGGCATATACTTTTTCACAAGGTCCTTGTGATTAGGGTCACTAATACCCTCAGCCATAACCTCGAAGAATTTTTCAGCCTTCAAGTATTCTTCAGCGCCCTCAAATGAAAGAAGCACCCACAAATCCTTCCATGAGCCCACGATAGGAAGCAACCAAAGGTTGCGGTAAAACTCATCTGGGTGATACTTGGCAATCCAAAGAAGTCTCTTGAAAGACTCGTCACGGTTGCCTTGACCCTTTTGAACCTTTTCAGTTCTCTCACCATTCAAGATGTTAGACTGACGTGTAATCATCCTAATATAGAAAGGAAACTTCAATGCGTTCTCAGGGTCCTCAGACCACAACTTTGCTTGGTCTGCCCAAACATCCATGATGTCCCTACCACGGAAAGAGCCCGCCTTGCCAAATTGGTCAAGCAATGCTGTGCCAATTGTTGCATAAGAAATTGCACCGTTCTCGGTACATGCGCCATTTGCGCCTGCGCCAATCGTGTTGGCTTTAATAAAACCGTTACTCATGTTTGTCATAATACTTAAAGTTTGGTTAATAAAAAGTTATTTATCTTAAATATACAAACGAAAAATAAAAAACCCAATTTTTTTTTTCATTTTTTTTTTAATTTTTTAAATCTTGCCGTAAAAACACAACTCACTATAATGGTTCTGACATACTCCAACGAAATCATTCGTGTGAGTATGTCAGTTATAATTATAATTTTTAAAGTTATGCCATATTCCAATAAAAAACCGTGTCAGAAATTCAAATTATTCAAAAAATAATACTATTTATATGGAAATACATATTTTTATGGCTAAAAAAATAATGAATGAAAGACAATTTAATAGTCTTATATATAAATTAGTAAAAGAAAGCATTGACACTTTATTGCAAAGTTCACCATTTGAAGCAGATAATTCTTCAGAAAACAATTCTAAAGAAGGTGAAACTGAAAAAGAAAGAAAAATTAGAATATCAGTTGAAAAGCAATTACAAAAGCCAGGAATTAATATTGCTCCATATGCTTACAAACTTGATGATATACCAATTCAGACAAATAATGGTGATGACAACGAGCACAAAAACGCAAGAAGTAAATTATACAAGAAATTAAATCACAAGCCAGATAACAATGGTGAGCCACAATATCTTTCACCTGAAGAAGCAATTAAATTGAAAAACGAACTTTCAAGTAATTTGGATGAAAGTAGAAAACTTAGATTATCTGAATCAGATATAACTTATATGGTTAATGAATCTGTAAAAAGAATTTTGAAAGAAAGTATTGATTATCAAGGAAACGATTTAAGTTATGATTCTGACATGGCAAAAAACATAGAAACAAAAGAATCTTGGGATGAATTTGACGATGAACATGAATTTTATCCTTCTACTGTACTTTTTAATGCCAAAACAAGAAAAGGCCATATAGACCAAGATGTGGATGATGCTTTATCAATTAGAAATGGGCAAAAATATTGGAACAAAAAAGAACTATCAAATCGTGATAAAATGATGAAAAAATACATAGATGGTTCTCGTGACGAATATGATATAGAAGATGCTTGGGATGGAATTCACTATTAATAAATAACATAATAGAAAAATAAAAGAGCGCCTATTAAGACGCTCTTTTTTTTTGTCAGCATTTGCACACAAGGCTATCATTTACCCCCATCTTCTGATAGAAAAAATTCCTTAACTTTAGTTTCAATCAATTCCATATTCGGCTTGTAGTTCCAACATTTCTTAGTTGGGTCTTTAAGTTCCATTGGCTTCAATGTAAGATTTTCAATCTCATATCCTTCAGGAAGATTTTCCAATATTTTCTTTTTACCAACTTCCATCACTTTTTCATTGGTGCATCTGTACTTTTCGTCATTGATAACGCAAGTAGTACAATTCAGACACATCTTTTTAAAAAGCGGCTCAATACCTTTATCTGTAATTTCTTGGCCGCTTAACACACAATATTCTTTCATAATCAATTAATTTGTTTCCAAGTTTCGTTATTGGTGTCGAATTTGTACTCACCAGGAGTCAATCCGCCTTTATTATTAAAATAAAACACAAGTTTAACAATATGTTCCATATTATCCCAAATATAATGGTACAAGTCCCACATATGGTTTTCCAATTCATCAGGATAACGTCTTCCCATAGGGTCATTCTCAGTTCCACGGATATACTCATCCCAATGGCCAAGAATCAAAGCAATGTCTTCCATTGCATAGCTTCCACCAAACAAACTATATTGGTCAATACCCCATCCAAAACGTCCGTTTCTTGTGTCCATATCAAACACAAACTTCTCAAATTTAATGTTTTCAATAAGCTTCAAATGCTCGTTTGTTAATGAAATCTTCTTAAATGCCATAATAAAAATTTTTAATTAACATACAAAAAAATTATTAATTAAACAAATAGTCTTTAACTTTTTGTTCATTTATTTTCCAATCGTTATAAGCTTTTTCTATGTCTTCTGGTACTTCTTCGATATAGTAAATGACATATTTGCAAGAACTATCCATTGTGTCCGAAGCATCATAGTATTCAAACCACGCCTTATACATCCTGCCCTTTTCAATCTTTTCTTTTACGCCACGTTCAACAAAGTTAAACCTGCACCAATCATTAAACACTGAATTGGTAACGTAGTCTTCAAGGTCCCTGCCGTAAAATAGCTTTTTGCTTTTGTATTTAAGCTCATCGTCTGATGGCTTGTTCATTAATTTTACCATATCATTTATAATTAATATCCTCTATTTTATTTTTTATTTTTTCAAAGTTTTTATAATCATTAAACCTAAGTTCAATATATTTTAAATTATATTTTTTTGCATATTTTCTTTTTAATAAGTATAACTTATTAACAAATACGTGTTCTTGAAATTGATTAAGAACACCACGATTTCAATCGTGGGAGTATGTCAGTTATTATAGTCAATTTTAGAAATTCTTATCCATTGAGAGTCTTTATATTCATCTAGTGTTCTTGAATTTGTATAACTCATTGCAGATTTCAAATAATCAGTTTCATTTTCAGCCCATCCATGAATATCATATTCAACTTTTTGATATTTTATAAGTCCTTCGGATGTTTTTAATTTTGATTGTAATTTATTTGCTGTATTTATTAATGATTGTGCTAATTTAGTGCTTTGCCCAAAAAATTGTTTCCAAATTGTTAATTTTCCATTTTTTAGCATAGAATAACATTTTTCATATTTTGATTTTGGTATACTACGGCCATAATATAATAATGTTTTAATTGGCCTTACAATTTTTTTTCCACGTATATTCCAATAAAAAGTTCCATATGTCGTCTTCCCATTACTTTCCATTGCTTTATTGAATAAACTTCCAATCATCACATAATCAGCATAAATTAATGCTTTTTGAATATCTCTATATCCATGAATACCACCATCAGCAATAATTTTACATTTACCATTAATTTGTTTTTTAATTTCGTAAATTTCTGACAATAAAGAAAATACTGGAAAATGTATTGACACATTACTCGAAGTTAAACATGCTTGTCCAGAACCTATTTGACACCTCAAATAATCAAGACCTGCTTGTTCATAAAGTTTATATGTTTCAGGATTTGCAATATTTCCAGTCATTATACAAATTCCGTTACCATATCGTTCTTTTAGAATTTTTACTGTTTCAATAACTTCCTGCATATGACCGTTTGCTAAATCAATACAAACATTAAATGATTTATAAAATTTTCTTCCTTTTGTAACAAAATTTTTTCCTAAAAAGTATTCTTTAATTTCATTTAAAGAAAAAGAAACAAAATTACAATTTGTGCCGCATCCATTTGCCTGAGAAAACATATAATTTAATCTTTCATCTATAGAAATATCTCTTGGAATTACAGTTCTAATTTTTGCATTATTAAAATCTTTTGTGTTTTCAATTGATACAACTGAACTCATACAACTTGCAAAAATGGGCAAAAATCCATCTTCATCATATGGGTTACATTCTGAACGTGAAGAAATTGTAGTCACTACTTCTGGAACAATAGCAACATCATCATACCCTAGTTTAATTTCTTTTTTATTATTCATATTATTTTTTTAATTTATTTGTTTTTGTCAAATTATATGCTTTACGCCAATAAAACCTTGTCTCAAGCCTTTTCTTATTGCTTCTTCGTACTCTTTTTTCGTTGGGAACGACAACTTTATATCTGTACCGATTTGCCAATAAACTGGACTATTGAATTTATCTTTATGTATCATAATATTATCTATTTAAAATTTGAATTGCAAAATTAACATCATCATCGTCAAGCCCACGCATTGGGTTTACATGGACAAAATTAGGCTTCTGTTCCTCGGTAAAATCTTTTCTGTCATCGAGTATAACAAACCTGTCACATTCTGGATGTTGAGAAAGCCAGTCGTTAATTTCAGAACCTCTCGAACTCCAATCCAAAAAGTCTCCTGTGCAATGTTCAACCCACATATGTTCAGGTGTCTTATCAATTATAAGTCCATGTTCAACTCCACCTTTCTCAATCCTGTCAATACAGTATGGCCAATTGATTCTCCAATCGCTTGATAGAACAATTTTAGCGCCAGTTTCTTTGCATATTCTATTGATTCGTTCAGCGCACAATGGGTCTATGTCTCCTTCAACACCATTTAAATTTCCAGTACATCTATCAGAGACATAGTACTCGTAACTATTGATTGTCCCATCAATATCAAGAAATATTACTTTCATTTTATTATCTTTTTCTTGCTTCATCCTATCACTACTTTTTAGTACCTTGTTTCCAAGTCTTGTTAATGTAACAGATGCTATTTTCATTATAATATATTTCATTCAAGATTTGTATGCTCTATATAATATTGGTATTTTTCGTTAGTTGGATTGTTGTATTTTGAAAAATATTCATAATCAAATTTAACATCCGTTCTTTCTGGTCCAGGCCAACATCTTTTCATTTTCATATTAATAAAATCGTCAATACAGCCTGTGGGAATATGTTTTAAATAACCATTATATGTTTCATTCATTGTAACCCAATATGTAACTTCATTTCCGTCACAATCAACAATGTTGTTATAGACTTTTAAGTCAACAACAGGAACGTGGAAAGAATTGTCATAGATATTATCATCCCCTTCATATTTTCCAATTATATATGTAACATTTAATCCACCACGTATAATTGTCTTATAAAAACTATTGGCCCATATTTTTCCTCTATTTTTAATTTGTGTATAAACATCAAGCCTTGTGTTTTTGTTGTTAACAATAACGCCAGAATCTGAATAATTTATCATTGGAAAAGAAACTCCATTTTTATCACAAAACATTGGATTTGATAAAAAATTTTTAAGGTTTTCGTTGCTGTTTATAACAACATATTCATCATCATCAAAATAGCATATCCAATCATATTCATTTCCGTGATTGTTATAAAAATCTTGATATGCAATTTCTTGTATTCTTCCCTCGGCATTTCCAAAATAAATCACTTCAACAAGGCCATTATTAACATAGTCACTGACTACATCCATAACGTTTTCTTCTCTCCATCTGTTATTATCATAAAAATATATCTTGTCAACACCAATGTTTAGATAGTATTCAATAAACTCTCTAAGATATTTGTTTCCAAGCCTTGTAATCGTTACTAATGCAATTTTAACTTCATTCATAGAACTTTTTAAGTATTTCTTTTTGCTTATTTGTTAATTTATTTGGTAATTCATAATTAATAACAACGGCATAATCACCAATTCTTCCACTTCCCATTACATCAGGCATACCTTTCCCTTTGAAAATGAATGCTTCTCCCGGCTTTGTTAATTCATGTGCATTTACTGTCACTTTACTTCCGTCAATGCATTTAAATTCTTTTTTAAATCCAAGTAAAGCCTCCGCAAATGGAACTGATTCATAATGAATTAAATTCAAAGTATCTGGTCTTTCAAAATAATTGTCTTTTGCAACTTTAACGTGAACAATCAAATCGCCATTAATTCCATTTCTTTCTGCCGCATTTCCTTTTCCTTCACCTCTAAACGCCATTCCGTTATCAATACCCCTTGGAATGTCAATTTGCTCAGTCACATATTCATAACTTAATCCACTACCATTGCAATGCTTGCAACGAGTATATGAAGTATCTTTACCAGTTCCGTGGCATTTTGAGCAAGGATGCGACATAACACTAAATTGTCCACGCCCAAATTGCTTCATCTCTGATTCCATTCCACTTCCTTTACAAACAGGGCACACATGTGTTCTTCCATCAGACGAGCCAGTTCCATTACAATGTGAACATTCTTTTTGCTTTTGAACTTGAACAGACTTTTTACCACCCTTATAGCATTCTTCCAATGTAAGGGTTACTTCAACGTGTATATCACTACCTTTATTAACTCTTTGTCCACCTCCAAACACGCTTGCAAATGGGTCGTTTCCAAAGCCACCTCCCATTCCACTCATTCTTCTGAAAATGTCCATTGGGTCAAATCCGCCAAAATCAAAATCCATTCCACCACTATCATATTGCGCACGTTTTTGTGGGTCAGAAAGAACTTCGTAAGCCTCAGCAACATCTTTAAATTTTTCTTCAGCTTCTTTTTTTTCTTTTTCACTTGAATTAGCCCATCTATCAGGGTGTAATTTTAAAGCTAAAGAATGATATTTCTTTTTACATACAGATGCAAATTCTTCATTATTAAGTTTTTTTTCATCATCTGTTATTTCAAGAATTTTGTAATAATCTTTCATTATTTATAAAATTTAATATATCATTTTTGCTAATATACAAATTTTCTTTTTTATTTTCAAAATCTTTTAAATTTGTATAATAAATTAATTTTATCCCATTTTCATCACACAACTTCTTTTTAACTAAATCTCTATTAATTATATTTTCTATATTTTGGCTATAAAGAGTGAAACTAAATTGCAAATATTCTGTAAAAAATCTCTTATAACAAAACTATTTATTAAAGAATAATTGTATACTATGCATCAAAACATTAAAAATAAACATTCAAGGGTATTAGATTCTAAATTGTTTAATCAAAAATACTATGATTATATGCTGCATAAAGGAGAAGCATACAATCAAACACTTAGTAGTATTGAAGATATGACAATTGCAGATTTTTCTGATTTCATATTTGAAAACGGAAAACTATACTCAAGTATATATTGGTCTGGGTCAACAAATAACGGAGTTTTATTAAAGGATATTGGAATGACTGGTGTTGACAATGGATTTATAAGTTATGACAAAACAAAATTATCAGTAAAGGATTTTCTTGACATATTTTTCAAAAGCGAATATGAAATAGAATCCGGAGATACAAGATTGTTCTTATCACCAGTAAGTGGAAACACACAACTTTATAAATATGAAAGTGAACTTGTTGAAAGTGGCGATACTAAATATATGAAATTCAATGGCGGATTTTATCAAGGATTCTTCAAATTATTTGGATTTGATTATCAGGTTTTACCACATAACATTTATAATGATATGGTATTGCATTTTGAGATAAGGCCAAGAACAGATTATACTCAAGCCGAAAATTCAATAAGTAATTCATATCCACAGAATAACGGAATTTTCTTTTATATGGGAACAAGAGCCGAAAACAAGTTTTGGGGCTTATATGACAATATTGAATATATGAGGAAATATGTTTGTGACCCATATAGCAACTATGAAAACGATGGATATTTTTCAGATGAAGATTACCTCGAAGAAGAACCTGACATTAAAAACCCAGAGTTAAAAGATTCTGAAGGAATGGACATTGGAGATAATGAATCTTACGAAATTACAACAGATAATAAATTTATATTTTTCAACAGAACTGACACTGGTTTCACAGTTGATAATTGGGTAGATGGTGCTATTGTCAAATTAAAAGACAAGAAAAGACGTAATATCAATTATTTCCCGTGGTTAAACAGAACTGAAACAGGATATACCGTTGACAATATAGAAGAATTATATGCATTATATGACCTTATTGCAAAACAGAATGGAGAATTGTCATACGACCCATACAAAGACATAAAAAACAATGTATTTGCATTAAGAATTACTGAAAATGGAGCAATTGGATATAAATATGGTATTTTAGATTGTGACAATGAGGACCATCATTATAGCGTGATTGAAGAGTATTCAAAAGATGGTATGGTAAAGCCAGATGAATGGAATTCAATAAACGTGAGATTTGCAATAATTAATCCAACATCTGATAAATGCGATTTAAGGCAAAGAAAAATGAGAATAATGATTTATGTTAATGGATATCTAAAATTCATTAGCAAACAATTAAATGCCCTCTCATTTAAAGAATTGAATGATTTATATCAAAGACAAGAAGGCGTTCCATATAATATATCATTAGGTGGTGGGTCTATAGGTCTTAAAGAAATGGTTTTACCACCAGATTTCTACGATATCCCTGGATACATACTGCCAATAGAAAAAGACTTCTGTGGCTCGTTTATAGGTGACATAAAATCATTCAAAATATATCTTGGACTCATTGATTATTACTCAATAAAAAACTATTTATCTTAAATAAGAATTTTAATTTAAAATAAACATATGGGCATTATATACTACAAACTCAATACCAATCTCTTTGAAGGTGACGTTACCCATAGTGGATGTACAGGGCTTAAAGGAAATGAAATTGATAGTAATTTCAACTTTTTAAGAGGATATGATATTGAATCAGCATATTATAATGATAGTACAAATGAACTTACACTTGTAAGAACAAACGGAGAAGAACTAAAAGTAAACCTTTCTGTGGATTGTGAACTTAACGGACTTTCATTTGAATATAACAAGGATAATGGAGAATTATCAGTAATATACAATGGAAATGAATTGGCATCCGTAAGTGGATTTCCTGCTGACGCATTAGTAGAAGTTCATACAGACAGCACATTAAAAGGTGATGGAACAATCAAAAATCCATTAGGAGTAAACCCAGGAGAAAAAACAGGTACTTATGCTCCTGCTGAAACTTATATTGATTTAACAGACCCGCACAATTCAATTCCAGAAGATATTAAACCAGGATATAGAATTCTTACTAAAGAAAACATTAAATATTCAGGCAATTTGTATTCAAAGGCTGCAATGGAAGCCATACAAGAATCTCTTAATGGAAGTTATTGGAGAATACCAAGTAAAGAAGATTGGGACATATTACTTAATTCTTTTGAAACAGAACAACACAAAAACCATAATGATTTAATGGTTGGTGAACTTGGATATTCAGCTGGACAGATATTAAAATCAGAAGACTATTGGAACTTCTATGAAGATAACAACATTGAAAATGACGGAACTTGTGGATTTGATTATGCAGGCTTTGAAATATTACCAGTTGGCATCTATAACGAAGGAGATGCAAGTATCAGTAAAATAGGTGAAGAATCAACTTTATGGACTACAACCTCAGCAACCACACGTGAAAACTATGTAAAGACATTTGCATATGATTTGAGTGGCGTTAAGCAAGAAATTAAAAATGGATTTTTTACAATAAGACTTGTAAAAGATTATGTACATGGTAATTATTTTGGATTTGAAACAATTCTTGGAAATAACTACACAACACAACGATATGGCAATCAAATATGGATAACAACAAATCTATATGTCGGTAAAAGAGAAAACAGAGATTTGATTGAAAATGGCGAAGACCAAAATTATATTCAATGTGTATTGAATGACACAACTGGCGAAAATGTTGGATATTTCATAAATGAATGGGATGGAAGTAATTGGCACAAGAAACAATTAAGCGAAGGTGACTCAATTGTAATTTTAGATTCAAGCCCAAGTAGCGATGAAGAAGCGAAATACAAAGAATGGAGATTAATTGACGGAGAACTTTACGACTTTGAAGAATCGCTCAATAAGAAAATTGAAGAAGCCAAACAAAAAGTAGACCAATTAATAAGCGATTTAACAAGCACATTAGAAGAAACAATAAAATCCACAATAAGAAATTTCCTTACAGGAACAAACAATGAAGTTTCAATTAAAGAAAAAAACGGAAAATTACAAATTGGTTTTTCTGATGATGCAATATTTGGATAATAATAAAAAATGGGAATCATAAAAAAAAAACAAAAGCGGACCAATTGGCCCGCTTTTTTTTTATCTAACACATTCATATATTGTCAGCAATGTATCATCATCAAGATTCTGTATAAACATATTGTAGAAATTTGACATCCAAACAAATTGGTCATCATATTCACTTGCTTCCATCCAACCCATTTTATCTGAAAGGAATGCATAGCCCCAAAATGCTGTGTTACTTATTACATAATTGTCTTTATTTTCAAATTTCTGAAAATAAGCAACTTTATCTTTCATATTGTCATATATTTGTTGCTCATAATCATTTTCAGGTTTTGATTCATTCATAACCATATCCCAAGCACGTTCATATATATAACTGTTTGATAAATGAATTTTATCCCAATCAATATCTCCTTTTTTTGCTTGGAATACTTCTCTTTCGTCTTTTGTTAAAAACGGAACACTAAACATTTTTCCAAGATTATAATAACTCCATTTCCCATCTTTATTTGCGTCTGACATTGCATTTCCATTGTCAGGGTCAATAATTAAACCATCTGTTATGTCATAATAAAAATCTTCTGATGACATTTCTGATAAATCATGTATCATATCCTTAATATATTCTTTATCATATTCTTCAGAATCATCATCCAACATGGATTGATAACTATCAATATATGATTGCCTTAATTTTTCAGCATCTGAATATTGATATACAACATATGGTTCAACTTTTTTATTTTTGTCGTATTCTTCCATTAATTTTTCTGGATTATCGCCCGCAACGACACACACAAAGTGTCTATAATCATCACCGTTCATCATTTTTTATTAATTTTTTTTCCATTCTTGTATTTGACTGTTTTTATTCTTGAATTGGAATTTCTTAAAATATCAATTGCCTTTGAAGAATATTGGTCTGCATCTTCAAATTCAAGCCTTAAATCCCCAAAATATTCTTTTTTATATTTTTTCATTGTCATCAGGATAATTTCCGTTATTCTCTTTATAAATTTTTAGTATTGTTTGTAATGCTTTCTTCTTTGCATTGTCTTCGCCCATTTTGCTCCTGTGTATTCCATAATATAAAATAAACAAATCTTTATATGTTATCTTTCTTCTTAGCCTGAAAAGGCAGAAACAAACAAAATGATAAAAAAATTTATGGCCATTAATTTTGGTCACTTTTTCTTCCATCCATTTTAAATTATCTTCCATTACAACGCAATAACTATACCCAACGCAACCGACATAACAATAGCAAGCAAATACCTTAAATTGTCATATTTATCAGCCACCTTATTACCATTTTCGTCAACAACGAAATTTGGATTTATAATACTTGATATGCATGCTAATATGAATGCACAAATGCAAAATATACCAACAGCACAACACAAAAACTTTATAATACCAATAGCCCAAATCATTCTGATAATTTGTTTATCCTATTATAAATGTCATCCAACGGAACCAATCCAACACTTCTGTCAACCATTTCTCTATTCTTAAAATACATCATGCATGGAATGTTAGTGACACCATATTTTTCAGCAATTGCTTCACATTCATCATTTTCACTAATGTCAATTTCAGCAAATAACGTGTTTCCAATTTTTTCAGAATCAATATTTTTTAACCTCTGTGCCAATGTTTTACAAGGTTGACACCAATCAGCCGAAAACTTAATACAAACTTTTTTATTTTCAGAAATAAAATTTTCAAAATCTTCATTTTTTTCTATTTTTCTAATATCAATCATAATTTAAATTTTTTTTAAGTAAATCTTCTTTATTATTAATAATTAATTTATCTTTACAATATTTTTCATAATTAATATTTGTATAATATATAATGTTTATACCTTTTTCTTTGCATAATTTTTGTTTTACATCATCTCTTAATTGCCTTGTTAATAAGTTTTTATCATCATTTTCCCATCTGAATTTTCAAAATATTGTTCTCCATGACATTCTATGGCAATATTATATTCAGGCAAATAAAAATCCAATTTTAAAAATCCTTTATATTTATCTCCATGAATTTTTTTAGCTTCTAATATAAAACTTTCTTTTGTTTTTTTTCTTTCCCATATTTCGCATATTTTTAAATAATTAACACGACGGTGGAAAAAAGTTTAAAATGTTTATACAAAAAAAACAAGGTCAATATTGGCCTTGTTTGCCTTTAACGAGATAATACCTTTAATACTTTAGGTTAGAAAGGAAGGTCATCTTCCCCGCCAGAGCCTTCGCTCATTGGGATTTCAGGTTCAGGTTGTGGTTGGAGATTTTGAGCAGGAGTTTGCTTTGCCGTTTCTTTACCACTAAGCATTGCCTCTGATTGCGTTCCACCTGTCATAGTTGATAATGTCCCCTCTGAAACAAAACCATTCTGACCGCCATGATTATCCTCATCCTTTTTACTATTGAACATTAACTCAATTCTGTCAGCAGTGACATATTGGTTAACCCAAACTTTACCTTGGTTGTCAACTTTAACCTCAGTATTCAAAGAACCAACAATTTGTACTGGCGTACCCTTTGTCAAATACTTTACTTTACTTTCAATCACAAATGGGTCATAACTTGTGACATCAAACCACTCGGTCTTGTCTTGACCATTAACAAATGAGTTGTTAGCAACACTAAACCTGACAAAAGGCTTACCACCTCTTGTTGAAGAAACCTCTGCGCCTTTAGCACCAATTCGGCCATCAAAAATAATAATCTTCATAATTCACAAAATTTTAATTAATAACTAAGTTTAAGTTGGCTCGGCAGGACTCGAACCTGCTATTTATGCTTCAAAGGCATACGTGTTAACCAAATACACCACGAGCCATTAAATTTAATATAAATATACAATTTTTATTTCTTATAACAAAATATTTTACAAAAAATTTTCAATTTGTTTTGTTGTAAGTTCGCAATATTCAGGAACTATGTCAATTCCTATAAAATTTCTACCCAATTGTAGTGCTGCAATTCCTGATGTTCCGCTACCGACAAATGGGTCAAATACCATATCTCCTTCGTTTGTCCAAGAAAGAATGTGGTCTATCGCAAGTTGTAACGGAAAAACCGCCGGATGTATCGTTTTATTGTTCGCAACAGCAAATTTCCAAATATTTGATTTAATTTTATCCTTATTAATTATAAAGTGTTTCTCAGTTCTACCGTTTTCACCTCCCATATTCTTGCATGTTGAATCATAATCTTGTCCTGCGCATTTACATTGAACTTTAATTGGATTGAATGTCTTCGGTTTTCCTTTTGAAAACACAAACATATATTCAAACGACTGATTGTAACGTGGTTGAGATACCTGAGGCATAGGATTTGTTTTTTCCCAAATCATAGTATCATTGAGATTAAAACCTGCATCCATAAAAGCCAACGCTTGTTTGAATGATGTTCCTGTTTTACTTCCGTTTTTTATTCTATCATTTATTACCCAGACGACAACGCCTCCATCGTTTGTTACCTCATATAACAATGGAATAAGGTTTCTCCACGTTTCTTCCCCAAACTTAGGACCTTCAAGGTAAGTGCGTAAATCATCATACGGCGGGCTTGTAATAGTTAAATCAACTTTTACGCCTTTATCAATGAGTTCTTTTACTTTTTCACAGCAATCGCCACAAATAATATCGCAATTTTGCATCTTCATCACTTATCTTCCTTACTATTAGTCCAAGCTGTTTTTGTCTTTAGTGGAACCAAATAATTCCATCCTGTCATTTTTTCAGCGTAAACCAATCCGCTAAAATCTTTTTGGTAATCAGGATGTAACATCATTCCATTAAGATAATATACGCTATGTGTCTTGTGAAGTTTATTACCTGCTTTAATGGTTAAACCACTTTTCAATGGAATATCTTTAACAATATCATAAATTTCGTTATCCATAATATTCTTTTTATATAATTATACAAATAATTAAATTTAAAATCAAATAATTGTTTCACCTAATCCGCCATTAAGTACAAAAAGCCCGTAATTACCTGCTGCAAGTGTTTTATCAGAATTAGCATAGCAATACTCGCACATATGTGGGCATGTATTATATTGTCCAATGTCTTTACTTACAATACATCCACATAAAGCACGCTGGCCAGTATCTTTATTGCTTTTACTTCTGACTCCATAATAATCACTATTGATTACAATAGCGTCTTTTGGCATGTCATCAGAGCCAAATATAAAATCATCAACACATTTTATTTTAATTCCAAGAAAGTCCATAAGTTCTTTGTCTTTATATGATATCTTTGTGATTAGTTCATCATCAATACATTTATTGTGCTCAATTCCGAATTCAGACAAATCAACTTTTTCTCCACAAGTTGCAAGTTTATAATTCCATTTTGAACTTTTATTTAATTCAGACAATGCTTCTGCAAATTTTAATTCTGATTCATCATCCCATTCTTGATAATGTATTCCGTTGATTGTTAAATTACTTTGTACCTTTTTGTACGTTGATATGTCAGCAAAACTGAATACTAATTTATCGGTATATCCAAGTAACTTATCTCCTATTTTTTTAATTTTGTCAAGCAGAATATTAATTGTAATTTCATCAGTAAGTATTAATGGGTCAAATCTCCATATGACATTACCTTTCCCTAATTTGTCAACAAGTGCTTTGAATGTCTCTATCCTTTCATCCAATGATGGCACACCTTTTTCAAGTCCTTCTTTTTCATAGTCATTCAATGTATATTGAACATAACAACCAATGCCACGTTCTTTCAACTCATCCAAATGTGGAATCAATGGATTTGGATTCTTAGACCAAAATACTATAAATTTGCATTTATTGTAAGCAATATAGTTTTTTTCCTTTGTGAACGGATTAATCCATGCTGAATATCCGATTTTAAGTCGGTTAAAAAACCAATCGCTGTAAAAAGCGGATATATCAGTGCTTCTGCTTGCTGATATAATCAATGGCGCTTGTGCTTCTACATCAGTACCATCTTCTCTTGTAATAAATTGTCTCGGCCACTTCATAGTCAAAAAAATAACATTGTTAAACATACAACACTTACAACTTCTAACATCTGTATTGTTTGTTGCTTATCCGTGTCTTTATTATTCATATGGTCTTCTTTCCAATGACTGAATAAATTTGAGTCATAATTGTCAGTCATTTCTTCCTCTTCATTCAAATGACTCATAAGATTAAATTCATACTCTTTCATTGAGTCATATTCTTCATCGTCTTTAAAATGCTTCATTATCAATAATATTCAACTTGCAATTAAAAACATAATTAAAATTTTCTTCATACTTTTAGTTTTAACTAAAAATTATTAATTTATTAAACAAATAAAGCGGATATTCAGATAATGCAAAACAATATCCATAATCGCCACGTATATGTAATTTAAAATAAGTATCATCAGCATCGTGCCTTGCATAAATATATGGACTAATTGGCATTATATTTTTATCATTAAAATATTTGTTTAGCACAACACTACAAATAACCTGGTCATTTCTTTCTATAGTACTTGGTGGTGTTGCTAAAAATTTTAAAAACCCATATGTCATTGCACACCAACTTTTACAAAAACTATTATTTCTCTTAATCGAAATACCACCCTCATAAAGTCCTTTATAATTCAAATCATAGCCAAGGCTTTTTATAAAATTGATACATTTTTCTTTTTCTTCAATAGGATAATTTCTGTTATTTACCCAATTATCATATTCAGAATTTATATCACCAAACAAAAAATGTGGGACAACAGCAGCGTCATATCCATATTTGTCGAACATTTCAAACATCGGCATTACGTCTTTTAAAATTTCAATTCTTGCATCAATCGTTAAAACAACATCCGTATGGATATATTTAAATGGATTAAATTTAATTTGATAAACTTTATCAAAAACATCGCCAACCAAGTTATCTTCATATACAATGTTCCAAGTATCTGACATAATTGAATGGTCATCTGTAACATAGATATATTCTATTTCATCATTCATCACATTTGGCGATAAATCATAAAATAATTCATATTTACCGATGTTATAAGTAAGAACTGAATATTTCTTTGTTCTACTCATTTTTCAACTCTTAATTTTCAATATATAAAGGTCTTCAGGATGCTCTCCAAACACATCGTGCGTTACATTGCATATCCATATAGGATAGAGTAAATCATAATCTCCACATGCTTGGTAATAAGCGCCATCATCATCGTGTTCTGTTCTATTGAAATGAAAAACATATTCATTTGTATCTTCATCTGATAAAGTAAGAGTTATCTCGTTTTTTTCTTCATCTCTCCAGTTATTTGCTGAATCAAGAAGCCAGTCAAGTGCGTTATCTGAGCCCATCACCATTTCATTTTCTTCTTTTGTGTGGTTTGGAACATCTGCATACCAATTATCATTTTCCTTATAAAATCTAATGTCAATTTTCATTTCTTTTTGAATTTATTAATCTTATCTTTCCACTTTTTCATTATTTCCTCTTTTCTTTTTTTAGTTAGTATTTCTTTAGTTTCGTTTAGTTTTTCTAATAATGAATTTTGTGCTTTTTTTTTTGTTTCTTCAACACTAATAAGATAGTATATAGACCGTCCATCGGTTGCTTCTGCCGGAAGAGTTACTTCATCGTTACTTTCAGAGTATTCAAACGACCACCATCCCTTCATACCAATGGAAGAATCATTAAGCTCTCTTGAAATGAGAAAATATATTTTTCCGTTTTCGTATATAGTTGGAGGTAATTGTGAGTATTTCATTGATTATTTATTTTCAGGTTCATATGTCATTATTTTATTAAACACTTCTTTTTGGTCATACTTTCCAACTTTCTTGTAATGTGGAATGTCTTCAGGCATTTCCTCAAAATACTTGTCTTTACAGTTTTCGCAGCAAAAGGCTAAATATTTGAATGGTATATGGCTCTTGCTTCTTAGATATAGTTCATCAGACAAAGGATTTATTTTCTTTAGTCTATAGAGCCAATAATACTTTGAAACATCATCAATTGTTACAAAATTTTGTTGTTCTCCACACAAGTCACATTCTACTGCATATACTTTTCTAATCATCCGAATGTCTTGTTATGTAAATCTGAGCTTTTATTAGATTCTTGGAATTCTATTTTTGCTTTTTCTTTTCCATCATGAACTCCAATTTCATATCCTTTTTTTAATTCTTCAATTACCTTTCTCATATTATTTAAGATTATTCCAAAATTTTGCATTCTTCTTCACTATACATTGAATATAGCTTATTCAGCCACCATTTTGTCTTAACCTTAACTGAAGGTCTACGCTGACCTGGAAGTAATGTTGAACGTTTGAATACAACACCTTCCTTTACATAAGGAAACTCACAGCCTTCTTGGGTCCAATCGTTATTCTTAATTTTATCAATAATCTCAGCGTTCAACGGACCATTATAGACCAAATCTGGTAAAACAATGCCACTTTCATAGAACAAGTCCACAAAGTCTTTTGGTTCCATATATCCACGTTTTTTCATAAACACGTCAATAAGAGCCAAGTGCATTTCATCACCTTCTTGATGCTTTCCTGCAAATGAATTTTCTCCAAACCATTCAAAATAAAAAGTCATTTCTTCAACGCCATTGAAGATTTGTTTCTTTCCTCTGTTGTTCGCAACAATTTCCTCTAAAATGTTCTTATACTTTGAATTGTTAAAGTACTTTACAGTTTCGCCAAATTGCTCATCGTTTTCATCAACGGTTCTTGTACGTGAGCCACAAGGACCCCATATTTTATGCTTTGGCTTATATTGGACACAGAAATTTTGGCCATCAAGTTTATTGAAGCCAAAAACCATTTCGCCATTCAACGCACCATAGTCCTGTTCTCTTGGTATACTATCGTAATGTCTTAAACTCATTTTTTAATAAACCATTTTTTTCAGTTTCTCAAGTAAATCCAATTGAGCATCATATTCGGCTTTTGTTATTCTAAACCATACTTCCTCTTTTCTTGTGTCATCTTCACTTGAATAGTTTGCAAGTACTCTTTCCTTTTCTGAAATAATCTCGTGCAATACGCCAAGAAATTCGTTTTTCAAGATGAAATCTCCTTTTTGATTTTCAACTGTCAGCATACCGTCTTTGGTGTGCTTGAATGTCATAAGTTTTTCTGCCATACTTTTAAATTCTAAATGTTTTCAAAATTATGCTATCAAATATTGTACCAATTTTTCATTATTATACAAAAAAAATCCTGTAATAACAACTACAGGATTCCTTTTTCTATTATTTCTTTTGAAGTTGGTATATTAAGGGCTTCACGCAATCGTCCTGATACAGAATCCAACCTGATTTTTTCATAACTCCCATCGGGTCTTACCCAAATAAGTCTTCTTCCTATTACCTTATATCCTAAATTTTCCAATGGAATCTGATAACATGACAATTGTAATTGATAATAAGAAGCATTTTGGTCTAACATATCTTGGAACGGCCATAACAAAGTTTGCCCCCTATAGTTTTTGTACAAATCTTCATTTGTCTTATAGTCAAAAATCAAAAGCCCATTTTTTGGAGATTCTGGTTCTTCAACATAATAAAACAGAATATCAAATGTTCCTGCATATTGTGTTCCGTTTCTATTAAATACCTTTGTTTCAGCAAGAACCGGAACAAAACTTTCTGGTAAATCATCCCAAAATTTAACTATTGCTTTTTCTTGTGGATTTGCTGGGTGTGGACCATCTTCATCAAATTGTTCTTTACATTCATCAAGTATTTTGTCAGGCTCTCCTGTCATATAATAGAACATACTTTCACCGAATGCATGAACATTGGTTCCAAATTCGCATGCATGGTCACTTTTTACTTTCCATTGTGCCAATATTTCTTCCTTGGACATCCCATAATACTTATATGATGGGTCTTGGTCTTTCATCCATTTATTGACACAGTTTTCCGCCATTTGCTCGCCATCTATTGGTTTGTATTTATGCGTTACCTCCGACACGGAAATATATTCAACACCATCAAGATAATACTTATGCGGCCCTTCCACAAACACCAACTTGTTTGTATATGTATCTATAATTTTATCTCTAATTTCTTGTATCTCAGGAAGATTATAATATTTGTCCCATTTCCATATTTTTAACATCACGTTTCATTTTTTCTTCCATTATTTTTTCTTTTAAAAGCCTTTTTTGTAGTTTTTGAACAATTATGTCACCATGACAACTCAATGGATGACAAAAACACTCAAGATATACATCCTCTCCTCTTTTGTATTTTTCGTATATTTCATCAACAACTGCCTTGAAATCTTTGTTACACGAATACATTAAGTCAAAATACCCGCTATATAGTTCTATTGCCTCTTCCCTGCTCTTTGCCTTATATAATGCTATTGTTCTCTTTAATGGCAAATGTGTGTAAGGATTACCCAAAATACTTCCTCGTCCAATATAAAAATTATTCGGATGCATTGAATGGTCTTCGTTACTTTTATTATAGACTAATATCGCCATATTTTTCTTTCAATCTTTTATGCGTTGCTAATTCTTTATTTCTTTTTTCTTCTTCAGTCTTACGTTTTTGTTCTTCAATATATTTTTCACGCTCTTCTATTAATCCTTCTACATGGTCTTTTAATTGTTCATCTGTATATGCTATCAATTCTGCTTCAAAACACACAGAAGATTCGCAAACATAGTAGCCATGTGAATAGACATAACAATTTCCTCTAACTTCAAGTTCACCATCGTATTCGGAAATTTCCCAATCAGTAATGTAATCATAATCATTATCATATCTTTGCATATACGATGCTACACATTCACAATCTTTAATGAACTTTTCATTAATCTTATAGTATAGTTTTATTTCTTCTTTGGTCATAATAAATTTAAAAAATAGTTTTTTATTTAAATTGAATTAACTCCGCTTTTTTCAAATTTCTTGTCCAATGTTCATCTGTCTGTATGTGATGATGCCTTACGATTAACGTGCAAGAAAGCCCACTGCTTTAGCTGTGGGATGAATTGCTTTAACATTGCGTTGCTGACAGCGCCACTTGATGTATCAAGTGTGGTTAATACGTGTTCTTGAAATTGATTAAGAACCCCACGAATTCATTCGTGGGAGTATGTCAGTCATATTATAAATTTATTTTAGGGAATTATATACTTGTTGGCACAAACGGATAAATATTAATTGCGTTGATGCTTGGATTATCTTTCATAAACTTAAACACATGAAATGGAATGTGGCTTCTTTGCTTATTACACTTTACACAGCAACACACAACATTATCTATTGTATGGCCTTTACTGTTATCCATTCTATCAGCACCAAGTTTCTTCCAATCCATTTCACCACAATAATAACATCCATCTTTCCATAAATCAATAAGTTGCTCTTTTGTTAAAGTTGATTTAAATCCTTTAGCCATATCTGATTTCTTATATCCGCTTATTTTTGATTCAGCGTTTCCTTTCATTGTATCATGACGGTACTTGTATTTTCTAACTTTAGCCTTTTTTTGCCTCTTTTCAGATTCTTTTTCCCAACTTTGTTCACCATATAATTGAATATATTGGTCTTTTTTTAGTGGAATGTTTCTGTGTTTATATGGATTCCACCCATCAATACTTCCATTTAATAGTTTATATTCTTCTTTTCTCATTTTATGTCAACTGGTATATAGTTCCCTTATTTTATTGTAATATACAAAAACAATTTGTTAAAAACAAAAAAAGCGTTCTATTTAACGCCTTTATTAGTCATTGTCTAATTTCCATATTTCAATTGTGATACCAGAGTCTTCAAAATTCGCTTTTATCATTGCCATTATAACATCCCAATTGGCCCCTCCACGACAACAACACATTTTATATGGAAGTGCTATCCTTTTATATCCATTATTAACGCAATAATCCTTTACTTTTCCAAGGCAAGTGTTAATTGCATCATATGAAGTGTACATTTTCCCATCATAGCCATAATTGTCCTGTGAAAACATATTTATAACCTTTTGATTATCAGTAACAGATACAGGCTGACATATACCAAGTTTAACAACAAACAAATCATTAGAAAAAAGTTTAATGTATTCTTCAAACACAATTGGCCATTTTTCACGAATCGCCTTTGCAACTCCACTATTCATTTTTCCCTGGCAATTAACTTGATGCAAAATTAATTCAGCATCAGTATCAAGCAAATTACCATCAATGTTCTTTATTTCCATATGTACATAGTTTATTCAAATATACAAACATTCCCTGACAAAACCAAAAATCAGCACTATTTATACTTAAAAACAGATAAACATGGGAAAATATCTAAAGAAATTTGAACA
>CALAVA010000028.1 GCA_937892025.1 uncultured Bacteroidales bacterium | reverse complement strand
AAATTGAAACCATAAGAATGAATACATTATTAGAAATAAAAAATTTGTATGTTTCTGTTGAAGAAAAAGAAATACTAAAAGGAGTTAATCTAACCATCAATAGCGGTGAGGTACATGCTTTGATGGGTCCTAATGGCAACGGCAAAAGCACTTTGGCAGCGGTTATCGCAGGCAATGAAAAATACAAAGTTACCCAAGGAGAAATTCTCTACAAAGGCAAAAATCTTTTTGACTATTCTATAGAAGACAGAGCAAGAGAAGGCATTTTTCTCGGCTTTCAATACCCTGTTGAAATTAAGGGAGTGAGCATGACCAATTTTATGAAAACAGCCTTAAATGAAATCAGAGCCTATAGAGGACTGCCCCAATTGTCTGCTCCCGAATTTTTGGCAAAAATGGAAGAAAAGAAAAAAATTGTGGAAATGACAGCAAAATTGTCTAATCGCTCTGTAAATGAAGGTTTTTCTGGTGGAGAAAAAAAACGTAATGAAATTTTTCAAATGGCTATGTTAGAACCAAATTTGGCTATCTTGGACGAAACCGACTCCGGATTGGATATTGATGCCCTACGTGTGGTCGCAAATGGAGTAAACAAACTAAAAACACCTGACAACGCAACAATTGTTATCACCCACTACCAAAGACTTTTGGACTATATTGTCCCCGATTTTGTTCATATCCTTTACGAAGGAAAAATTGTCATGACAGGCGATAAAAACCTTGCCCTCAAATTAGAAGACAAAGGATATGATTGGGTAAAACAAGAATTAAATGCAAATGCCTAATACAAAAAGTGTTTTATATCTAATACCTACCCCACTTGGAGAAAACAACATAGAAGAGATTTTACCACGTGGCAACCTATTAATTATAAACCAATTACGCTATTTTGTTGTAGAACAAATACGTACAGCAAGAAGATTTTTGAGAAAAACAAATCCGTCTTTCCCCATTGACGATTGTCAATTTTTTGAATTAAATGAACATACCCAAGCACAATTCAAAACTCACGAAATAATTGATTTGTTGCAACAAGGTCATTCTGTAGGTCTATTATCAGAAGCAGGTTTGCCTTGCATTGCCGACCCCGGCAACATTGTTGTCGCCGCAGCACAAGATAAACAAATAAAAATACAACCATTGGTGGGTCCCTCCTCGTTGATGTTGGCACTAATGGCATCGGGATTTTGTGGACAAAAATTTATTTTTCATGGTTATCTACCTACCAATAAAAACGAATTGACCGCAAAAATAAAACAAATGGAGGCAAATTTGTTGAAAAACGGTACTACACAAATTTTTATCGAAACACCATATCGAAATATCCAATTGTTTGACAGCCTGCTAAAAAATTGTCAATCAGAAACAAAACTTTGCATAGCATGTCATCTTACTTTGAAAGACGAATGGATTGTTTGCAAACGAATTGCACAATGGAAACAAACATCTCCACCCGACATTAACAAAAAACCGGCAGTTTTTCTTATAGGCTAACGCCTACCCCTAAGGGGGTTTCATCACTCTGGTTCTGCACGATAACTTTCTTCCCTAAAAATATCATTTTTATCTGCAGGGCGAAAATTTTCTAACCAAATAAACCCCGACAACAAAGGTAAAGACAATTCTTCTTCTGGATAGATATTGCCTTTCACTTTTTTATACATTCTTATCATGCTTACTTGATTGTCTTGAAAAAATATTCGCATTTGAGAAGAGGTAGATTTTTGCACGCCTATCAAATCATCATTATCCTCTTGAACATAATAGAGACATTCTGCATTAGCATCAATAAAAACCTGTTGTATCTTGTTTTCCTGAAAATCCACCCACATGTTTATTCCTTTTATTTGATTGAATTTTTCTTGTTGGAAAACATCAGCAAAAATAGAAGCATTTAGAATAAAATTCATTTTGCTAATTTCCTTATTTACAATAAATAATTTGATGGTATCCGCTTTCATTTGGTTTTTTTCTGACCACAATATTGGATTTCCGATAAGAAAAATGATAGAATCTAAAGCGTCATAAGACAATGAATCACAAACACCCTGCAAATCAGCACGGAAAAACCGCACATTATAATAAGTTTGCATAGATTTCAATGCTTGTGCCGAATCGAAGGCCACCCACATTTCTTGCCCATGCACAAACAAACTATCTTGGTTTTCAATCAAAACAGCAACAACACTATCTATCAAATAGGCATAACCTTTTTTTTGTTGATATTCAGCATAATGTCCCGAAAAGAACACGTTTTGAGTACTATCAAAGATAAAAACATTCTTTTTGGCAATGCCCATATCATTATCTCTATCATACCAAATGGTATCTGCTTGCAAACATTGGGTATTGTTGTACAATTTTGCATTTTTTTCAAATTGGCAAACATTATTGAAAGTATTGTACCAGCCATATTCACAAGTCATAAAATTATCTTCAGAATGTATCAGTGTCGGTCCTAAAAAATAAGCAATCTCACTTTGCGTATTGTACAATAAAGTATCTGAAAGTACTGTATATTGTGGAGTTTGCAAAACAACACTATCTTTAAAATAAACCTCATTAGTTTGGGTATAATACCACCCTTGTATGCTAACAAGCATACTATTTCCACTGACCAATTTTCCGTGAGTGTTATAAAAACCGACATCAGAAATTCTGTCATAAACCAATTTGTCTGTATAAAGAGAAGTGTTTCCGTTGGTTAAAATAACGGTATCTTTCGTAATAATAGCCTGTTTTGTATTTCCGTTATATATCAGATGATTGCCATAAAGAACAACGGAGTCATTGATATGAATGTTCAAATTTTGTCCGAAAGCTTCTATAAGATTTTGGCTTTCATGAAAAAAAGCGGTATCGCAATAGCCGATGGCTCCTTCATGAGTAAAAACGACCTCTCCATACAAAATCTGCACATTAGGTTTAATAGCAGCATCATAAACAAGCCTTTGGGCTGTACATTCTATTTTTTTTGCCTGCCCAAACAATACAGACAAAATACTTATTTGAAAAATAACGATAAAAAGAATTGTTTTTTTCATCTCTATAAATCATGAATGGATTTTCTTTTGCCCAAATGCAAAGTTAAGAAACCTGTTAATAGTAAATATTGTTTGGGAGCATACATCATTTTTTCCACAGGCAAAGCATATATATCCACAGCGACACCCATGTCCATTTTTAAGACAAAATTATCATTGGAGGAAAAATCAAAACTGAGACCTGTTTTGGCATACATACCAGGGTGAAATTTTATCTTTTTCAGCCCATTGAAAAAAGGAGCCTTGCTCTCTATCATGTCCCCATAAGTTTCTTCTGTATATTGTTCTGTTTTGATATTCAATATCGCTTGTCCATTGTCATTATAACTGATATAATAGACATTCACAAAAACGGGAATAGAAACCCCAAGAGAAACGCCCCCATAAAAAAAGAACCCAAACTCCACGCCACCATTATAAGGTCTTGTGTTCAAAATTCTTGTACACCCATAACCTCCACGTAATAGGAAAAAATAATTTTTTTTGCCAAGAACAAAATTATCCAATTTCTGTTCTTTAAAATGACGATAGAATGTCCATTCCATATCAAAACCATGCTGCAATTTAATAGACTTAATTCGCTCTATTCTCGCACCAAGACCTATACCATTGGTATGTAAGGACAAAAACATATCCCACTGTCGAACTTTTAATGTCTGTGTTTCAGGCTCTCCAATATCTATCTCTTGCGAGAAAACAGGAAAACAAAACATCGACAATAAAATCATCATTGCCGATTTTATTATAAAATTACGCATAAAGTCAAAAAATACAAACAAACTATAAGTTTGCTATATTTGAAATATTTTCAAGTGTTTGTG
>CALAVA010000027.1 GCA_937892025.1 uncultured Bacteroidales bacterium | reverse complement strand
GTACATGACAGATAGTAACTAATTGATTTAGATGGATTTTTCTTTTAAACAATTTTCGCTCAATCATAGTTATTCCGCCTTAAAAATTGGCACTGATGCTGTTTTGTTGGGAGCGTGGACAGAAATTTCCTTACAAGCCAAAAACATATTGGATATTGGTTGTGGTTGTGGTATTATTGCGATGATGTTGGCACAAAAATCAGATTGTCAGGTTTTTGGAATAGATATTCACCAACCTTCCATAGCAGAAGCAAAAGAAAATGCACAGCAGTCAAAATTTGTTAATCGCTTGCATTTTCAACATATATCCATACAAGATTTTGCCACCACAACAACAGAAAAATTTGATTTGATAGTGAGCAATCCGCCTTTTTTTGATAAGGCTTTACGCTCTCCTGTTGTCAATAGGAATTTAAGCAAGCATACACAAACATTATCTTTTGAAGAATTGGTGCATGCTGTTTGTCAGTTATTGGCAAAAAATGGGCGTTTTTCGCTTATTTTACCATTTTCTGAAGCTAATTCTTTTGAACAAATGTGTGTACAAAAAGGCTTATTTTGTCAAAAATGTTGCATCGTTTATCCCAAACCTAACAAAAACCCCACCCGAGCCATGCTGTTATTCTCGTTTGAAAACAAAGAAAAACATATTGAAAATCTGACAATTAGAGATGTTTCTAATGCCTATATGCTTGCCTATAAAAATTTGACAAAAGATTTTTATTTAAACTTTTAAATCGCTTATAATCAAATTATTACGTTGTTTTTGTGTGAAAATAAATAATGGTTTATCTATTGGTAAGAAAAAAAATGTTATCTTTGCAAACTAATTGAAATCAAAAAAATAAACAAATATTATGTACGCAATAGTAGAAATAGCAGGGCAACAATTTAAGGTTGAAAAAGACCAAAAAATCTTTGTTCACCGCCTGAATGCTGAAGAAGGTTCAAAAGTGGACTTTGAGAGCGTATTGTTGATAGACAATGACGGTAAGGTAAATGTAGGTACCCCCAATGTAAATGGTGCAAAAGTATCTGCTACCGTAGTTAATCATTTACGCGGAAAGAAAGTATTGGTTTTTAAGAAAAAAAGAAGAAAAGGGTATCAAACATTAAATGGACATCGTCAAAATTTGACGTGTCTTCAAATCAATGAAATACTCGGATAATTTTTAATGTTTAACGAGAAAAATAAATAACGATGGCACATAAAAAAGGAGTTGGTAGTTCACAGAACGGTAGAGAATCCGAAAGCAAGCGTTTGGGTATTAAAATTTTTGGCGGTCAAAAATGTATCGCAGGTAATATTATAGTGCGTCAAAGAGGAACTGTTCACAATCCAGGAAATAACGTCGGTATGGGTAAAGACCATACGCTGTTTGCTTTGGTAAATGGTACCGTTGTTTTCAAAAAGAAAGCAGGTGGAAAATCTTATATTTCTGTCGTAGCAGACACTGAAGTAAATTAAATTTTAATAGAAATATATTGAGTAAATTCGTCAAAAAAAAACTATTTTTTTTGTAGGCGAAAACAAAATACCATTCTAATCTTAAGATTTAGAATGGTTTTTTTATACCCAATTTGATAAAAAAAAGGATAATCCTAACCGATTATCCTTTAAATAAAATAGATGTAATTTATCTTTATCCTTTATAGAAAGGCATTTTAACGACAATGGCCTTTAATGCTTTTTCTCTAATTTTCACAAAGATTTCTGTGCCTGTTTTGGCGAATTCGGCTTTTATCAATGCGGTTCCAATGGCTTTGTGTACAGATGGACCTTGTGTGCCAGAGCAAACTTTGCCTATAAGATTGCCATTGGCATCTACAATTTCATAATCTTGACGAGGAATGCCTCTTTCAATCATTTCAAAACCAATCACTTTTCTTGTAACGCCTTCTTGTTTTTGTTTCAACAAATTGGCTTTGTTGATGAAATTTTTGTGGTCAACAAATTTGGTTATCCAGCCTAAACCTGCTTCTATCGGAGAGGTGGTGTCGTTGATTTCATGTCCATAGAGGCAGAAGCCCATTTCTAAACGGAGAGTATCTCTTGCACCTAAGCCGATAGGTTTGATGTCAAATTCTTTGCCTGCTTCAAAAACAGCGTCCCAAATTTTAAAGGCATCTTCGTTTTTGAAATAGATTTCACAACCGCCAGCACCCGTATAACCTGTGGTAGAAAGTAATACATTAGGAACACCTGCAAAGGTTAAGTATTTGAACGTATAGTATTCCATATCTTCAATAGGGGTGTCGGTTAATTTTTGCATAGCCTTTAATGCCAAAGGACCTTGTATGGCCAATTGAGAAGTCTCGTCTGAGGCATTGTACAACTCTGCACCAAAATTTTTGTTTTGTTCTTGCAACCAAGCCCAATCTTTATCTATATTAGCAGCGTTTACAACCAAAAGATACTCATCGGCTTTGATTCTGTAAGTTAGAAAATCATCAACAATGCCACCTTTGTCGTTAGGAAAACAGCAATATTGCACTTTTCCATCTGTTAATACAGAAGCATCATTAGAAGATACCCATTGAACAAACTCTAATGCTTTGGGACCTTTAACCCAAATTTCTCCCATGTGAGAAACATCAAAAACACCGACTGCCTTGCGGACATGTTCGTGTTCAAGAATCAAACCTTCGTATTGAACGGGCATATTAAAGCCTGCAAAAGGAACCATTTTTGCACCTAAATCTATGTGCTTTTGACAAAAAACTGTACTTTTCATATAATGATATTTATATAAATTGATAAAATATTATTTCTAATCTGCAAAGATACTATAAAAAAATCAATTTTAC
>CALAVA010000026.1 GCA_937892025.1 uncultured Bacteroidales bacterium | reverse complement strand
AAAATATGGAAGGATAGCGAATTTGAGTGGGCTGAAAAGTATATCTACGGTATTGATTTAGATTATAGATTGATTAAGGCGTCAAAGATTAGTTGTTTCTTAAATGGTGATGGTAAAGCCAATTTATTGCACGCAAATGGGCTTGCCCCATTTAATAGCGATGATTACATAGGAAAGTTACGCAGCAATACAGATAAGCAAGATAATCAACAATTTGATATATTGATTGCAAATCCTCCATACTCGGTCAAAGCTTTCAAACCGACAGTTAAGGATGGCGATAAACTTTTTGAACTGTTCAGCAACTTTAGCGAAAATAGTTCAGAAATTGAATGTTTATTTGTTGAAAGAGCAAAACAACTTATAAAAGAAGGTGGATATGCTGGAATTGTCTTGCCAGTAAGTTTGCTGACAAATGATAAAGTTTATATCAAAACCAGAGAAATTATCCTTAAATACTTTGATATTAAAGGTATTCTTGCATTACAAGATAATGCTTTCATGGCAACAGGAACAAAAACAATTATTTTATTAATGCAGAGGAGAAGTAATACATATTGGGAGCAAATCAATCTTGTGGTAAAGAGTTTCTTTGAAAATTATCGTGATGTTACCGTTGCAGGGATAGAAAAAGCATTTTCTAAATTTGTAGAGATAAATTATGAGGATTTAGCTTTTGATGACTATATTTCCATTATAAAAAATAGTCCGACCGAAACAGCAACACAAACAGAATTTTATGAAGAACATAAAAAATTAAATAATGATGCTCTTAAAGCATTGGAGCAAGATAAAATGCTGTATTTCTTTTTAGCCTATAATTCCAAATTGGTATTAGCAAACTCTGGAGAAAAAGCGGAAGAAAAGCAGTTTTTGGGTTATGAATTTTCAAACCGCAGAGGTCAAGAAGGAATCAATATCTATAAAGATGAAGAAAATCATATTATTTCAAGCCTTTTCTCGGATATTGATAACTTGGATAATGAAAAATTAAATTCTTTTGTATATAAAAACTTCGTAAATGAAGATGTAGAAAAGCAGATAATGGATATAAATTTGCAAGAAGAACATCCATTGAAAAGTCATATAGATTACTGCCGTTTGTCTGATTTGATAGACTTTTCTCTGCCAAAATTTGAAAAAGTAATAAATCTAAATTCTAAAAAAAAACTAAAAATTGAGAGCAAGTATAAATCCAAACCATTATATAGAATTTCCACGGTTGATTGGGGAAATACATCACTTACAAAAGATTCATACACAAAAACAGGTTATTTAGCATTTAGTGCAGCAGGACAAGATGGATACATTTCTCATTATGAATACGATACTTCTGCAATAGTTGTATCTGCAATAGGTGCTAGATGTGGAAAATGTTTTAAGGCAGATGGAAAGTTTACGGCTATAAAAAACACTTTAGTCATTTCAGATTTTAAGGACGCATACCGTGACTATATCTATGAGATTGTTAATAATGAATATTTTTGGAATAAAGGTGGAAAAGGTCAACCATTTATTGGTGTTGAAGATGCAAGATTAGAAAAAATTCCACTTCCTCCATTAAACATTCAAGAGAAAATTGTTGAGGAAATATCACCTCTATCGGATTTTGAAAAAGTATCTATATCAGAAATTAAAAAGAAAACAACTGATATTGAACAAATGTACGCTTCTTTATATGGAAATGCTAAAAATTCTATCAGATTGTCAGATAAAGATGTCTTTGCTCTTTCTATTGGTAAAAGAGTATTGAACAAAGAATTACATAAAGCAGGGAAGATACCTGTATTCAGTGCTAATGTCTTTGAACCATTTGGATATTTTGATAAGTTACTAATTGAGGATTTTAAGCAAAAATCGGTATTATGGGGAATTGATGGTGATTGGATGGTTAATACAATTGATAAAGATATTCCTTTTTATCCAACAGACCATTGTGGCGTTTTGCGGCTAAATGATAACTCTAAACTTTTGGAAAATTATGTTGCATATGCACTCAATAAACAAGGTGTTGAATATGGTTTTTCAAGGAGCAAGAGAGCATCTATTGATAGAATTGAGACAATAAAAATACCTATTCCAGACATAGAAGAACAAAAGAAGATTGTTGCAAAGGTTTTACCTTTAGAAGCTGAAATACAAAGACTTCAAAAAGAGATAGAGGAAATTCCTGCTAAAAAACAAGCCATTTTAGATAAGTATCTTAAGTAAAGAAAGGACTATCAAATGATATTATACACAAATGATAAAGGTAATTTGAAAGAAGTTAAAGAAGTTCCTTTTAAGTTAGAGAAACATTTACAGAAGTTATTTGAAGATAATCTTTCAACAATTCTCGGGCTGACTGTAGTAAAGAGTGAATTTGTCATCAAAAATAAGCGTTTTGATACATTGGCTTTTGATGAAGAAAATAAGTCATTTGTAATCATTGAATATAAAAGGGATAAAAGTTCTAGCGTAATAGACCAAGGCTTTGCTTATCTGCATATGATGCTTGAAAATAAAGCAGAGTTTGTTCTGGAAATTAACGAAAGATGTAATCGTCATTTCAAGCGTGATGATATAAGTTGGGAACAAACAAAGGTAATATTTGTTGCTTCATCCTTTAATGATAATCAGAAGATTTCAACCAAATTTAAGGATATTGCTATTGAACTGATGGAAGTTAAGCAATTTAAGGATGGTCATATCATTATTAATTCGCTGAAAGATGATAGTTCTCAAGTTAGTGTTAAAACGATAACAAAGAATGACAAAGTTTATGATAAAGTTTCTCGGGAAATAAAGGTATATACTGAAGAAGACCACTTAAATAATGGCAATGATAAAATTAAGGAACTTTATGAAGATTTAAAATCTGCCATCCTTAACATTGATTCCAGTATTAAAGTAGAGGCAAAGAAACTCTATATTGCTTTTAAGCAGTCAACAAATATCTGTGACGTTGAAATATTAAGCAATAAACTGAAAATTTATCTCAATGCTAAATGGGGTACCATAGATGACCCAAAACATTTATTCAAAGATATCCGAAATGTAGGACATTGGGGAAATGGTGAATATCGTGCTGAAATAAGTAATGATGATAATATCGGCTACATTTCGGATTTAATTAAACAAGTTATTCAAAAGCAATATTAAGCAACCCTTTGCATTTCTTGGCTTTGCTTAATCATCATATCAATCTGCTCTTTGCTTATACCTTGTGATAAAAAGAGGTTTTCTAACTGCATAAGCCGTGTTTCGGTATTGAGTAATTTTATGCGC
>CALAVA010000025.1 GCA_937892025.1 uncultured Bacteroidales bacterium | reverse complement strand
GGAGTGTGGCGCAATTACAGCACGCTTACGGCTAATGTCAATCAGACAGCAGCGAGCCTTGGCGTTGCAGAGGGTGATTCCTTCAATGTCGGTGTTTATGCGATCCCTGAGTACTATGCGATGCAGTCCAACGGAATTTTGGATGCGGATGGATTTGCCTAATGACCATAGGGCTATAGAATATTATTTTAGAAATGATTCTGCTAAATATTATGATGTCGGTTATATTCGTTATTATGAGCGTGGTAATTCAGATTGGGATTATGCTATCAGCATAAATACGTATATAAATGCCTATCAGTTGCAACACGATATTTGGCCACCCAAAGGTACTATTCATACTATAGATGTAGATGGGAAACCTATTGCCGCTATAATAAAAAGAGAAAACAAAGCAGATTATGAGGGTTCTTTGATAAAGGCAAAACTTGCAGATGAAAATTTGTCAGTAGAAGAACGGAGTGATATGTTTGGGGCTGCTATCTCAAAATATCGAGAGGCTTTGGATTTTGACCCAAATAATGAAACCGCTTTGTTAAATTTAATAGAATTATATTCGGCAACCAATAAATTGGATTCTCTTATTTATTATACGGAACGTTTGGTAGAAGTTTGTCCTAATGAAAATTTTCTCTCCTATGCTTCCAATATATATACACATATATATCAAGCAACAAATAATAATGTTTATTTGAACAAAGTGTTTGAATTGTCAGAAAAAATGATTGCCTTCAATCCATATTCACCACAAAACTATTATAATTTAGCTTTGTGGTATGCAAGAATTGGTAATATAAACAAAGGCAATACAATTATGGAAAATTGTATCAAGAAAAATGGCCGAAGGTTTGAATCCCAATATTATCAAGCCATCTATTGGGTACAAACGGGAAAAACTAATGATGCCGTAGATTTGTTACAAAAAATGATAAAGAAATATCCCACTCATAAAGATGAGTGTCAAAGTGTTATTAATCAAATTATGGGACAAAATAAATAAAAGTTAAAAACGCATACAACTTTTTTTTAACGAGTGGCGTCAATAAAAATAGAATTTATAAATAAATTAAAAATAGAAATATATAAAACCAAAAAACAGATGAAGAAGTTTTTATTTATCAACATCTTTAGCATACTCTCATTGTATGCAGTGGCACAAACAGCAGGGTTTACATGGACATATAGTTCAGGGACACCTTGTCTCCCCACTTCAGTCATATTTACAAACACAAGTACCAATCAATCCGGTATTACAGCGATTAGTTGGGATTTTGGCGATGGCTCAACACCATTTACGATAGTTGGTACAAATCCTACTCACCCTTATACTGTAGCAGGTAATTTTACTGTTACCCTTACGGTTACGTATGGTTCTACTACCAAAACTTATTCAGAAGCTATTCGTATTGTTGAGCCGATGACAGCAACTTTCACAAAATTAAACGATACCATTTGTCCTGGTGAAACGGTTTCTTTTAATGTGGTGCCGACATCTCCGGCAACAGCAAGTAGTTTTTCTTCTTATTTATGGAATTTTGGAGATGGAGGTAGCAGTACGGTAGCCAATCCAACATGGCGTTATCTGAATGCTGGCAATACACGTATCAATTATACCGTTGGTTTAACAGTTACAGATATAAATGGATGTGTTTCAACATATAATGAGCCAGATTATGTGTTTGTAAAAAATAAACCGGCAGCTAATTTTACAGTTGATGATTCTGTTTTTTGTCATAATAATAGTCAGCCAACGGGGACATCAACTTTTACAAATAAAACTTCTGTTACAAGCAACAATACCTATAAATGGATTTTTGGTTCATTGGCAAACCCATTGAATACAAGCACACAAGAGAATCCGACACAAGTATTTCCTGTGGGAAATTATGATGTATCTTTGATAGCAACTTCTTCAGAGGGGTGTTCTGATACTTTGACGAAATCTAATTATATCAGAATGGTGCAATTTTCTATTACCAAAACAGTCTCTGATACTATCATTTGTGATGTAAATTCGGATAATTCGGAAGTTACTTTTCGTGGAACAAATGGTGGAGGTACTACCTATCATTGGTTGTTTGGTGATGGTTATGAAGCTACTACTTCTGTTTCACCAATCACTCACCGCTATCGTCAAAGTGGAGATTTTAATGTATTGATAACAGCAACACATGTAATGGGTTGTACTGCCAAAGATACAGTTGTGATACATGTTAATGCCGATAAACGTCCTTCTGTTGCCACTATAGTAGATACCAATATGTGTAACCCAGCAACACCTGTTATTTTCAAAAATAGCACTTCATATTCTACTACAAACGATTTTGGTATGAAAACTACCCAGTGGTTGTTTGGAGATGGACAATCTGCAATTGGAGATTCCGTATCTCATGCTTATGGTAATTTTGGAGATTATTCCGTAGCAATGATACATACAACTCCTTATGGTTGTACGTTGGATACTACTTATTATAATATTCATGTTTTTGCGTTAAAGGCTTTTGCTGCTGTTGTTGAGCCTGCTCCACCTGCGCCACCTCATGGTTGTGCTCCTCATAAGGTAACATTGCAAAACATTCCAGATTCATTGAAGACATCTTCGCCCATTACTGATTTTATTTGGCGTTGGAATTATGGTGTAGATAATACAGATTCTACCAATTCAGGTTCTGATCCTACCGTACAGCATACCTATAATGACACGGGGGTGTATGCGGTATATATTACTTTGATAAATCAACAAGGGTGTCGTTATGATGTGCCGATAGCAACAATAATGGTAGGTTATCCACCCTTGAGTGGTTTTGAATATGATTTCAAACAAGGTTGTAAATCGGAAATAGGTTTGCAGGTAAGAGCATATGACTCTGTAGATGCTTCAGGTAATCTAATTGCTCCAGTACGTGCTAATAATTGGGAATGGTTAGATGATATGGGTACCCCACTGGGAACAGGAGATACTACATCAATAAGTTTTTCTTCTGTAGGTTATCAACCCATAACGCTTTCACCTTCACATAATGGTTGTGCGGGCAATGGTCCAAGATACGATTCAGTTTGTTATGTCTGTCCTCCAATTGCCTCTTTTGATAATCCTAAAAATGATATGATGGGAAATCCACCATTATTCTGTGAGTATCCATATATAGAATTTGCTAAAAAACAAGATGCTGTAATGGGGACAAAATATATGTGGTGGTTTGGAGACGGCTCTAAAGGTCAGCAATATGAACAACATTCAGACACTTTGACGATAGACTCAAATGACCCTGTTTTTCAATATCCTTATGGCTCATTAGATAGTGCAACTCATCCAGAACCCGATTATATTTATACCCTAAAAGGTATTGTAATGGCAACATTGTGGGCAATGAATGATGATTCTTTAGACAAGAATAGCCCTACCTATAACAAATGTGGTTATTGTGAAGATATGACCACTCAACAAATAAATATTTCTGTGGCAAAAATGAATTTTTCAACCAATTTGGGTAAAGAAGACATTTTTATTTGTGAAGGAGATAGTATTCAATTTTGGGATTCTACTATTTGTACACAAAATATTAGTTTATGGGGATTTGGTTTTACCAATGCGGGTAATACAGATCCAAGTAGTTTGATTCAACCCTATAATCAATATTTGTCATTAAATCCTTATTATCGTCCGGCATATAGCATTCAGGAACCGCGTGGCGGTTATTGGGTAACATTCCCAAAACCAAATACTTATACTGCTATTTTACAAGACACTTGTGATTTAGGTTGTATAAGAAATGATTCTGTGCATATAAGAATCTATCCGCGAAGCGTGCCTCAGTTTGAGACAAGTCATGACAATGTACACTTTATCACTAGAAATACAAATTATGATACTTATTCCATTAGGGATACATTGTGTGCAACTAATCCTGACACTTTGTATGTTCGGGATAAGTCTTTTTCTCCATCTCCTTTTGATACAGTGGCTATTGTGGCTTGGAAATGGGATCTTAATAATAAGAGAGTCACCTCTTCATTGCAAAATCCTTTATTGTTAGATACTTTTTATGGATTGCATGATTTACAATTGACAATTACCAATGAATATGGTTGTGATTCTACGGTGAAAGAAGAGGAGCGTGTGTTGGTGAATGTTGTGCAAGCAGGTTTTTCCACGACAAGCCATAGTTATTGCAACAAAGAACAAATTGCTTTTCTAAACACCTCTGATATATTTCCAAGAGATTTTAATGCAACTACAGTTATGAAATGCACGTGGGATTTTGGCGATGGAAGTCCTTTGCAAACGCAATATCTTACCCGAACTACTCCTACAGGGCAAAGATATATGACACATACTTATGATGTTTCATCTTTAGTTACCAAGGTGCCGATAACTTTGACTGTGGAGATAAATGGTATGGATTGTCAAGGTGTTTTTGTGGATACTTTAACCATTAATCGTCCTATTGCAAGTTTTGATGATGATGGACATGTTTTTCCATGTATAGGAATAGGTCAAAATGTTTCATTTTGGAGTACTTCTCAAGGTAATATTGCCAATTACGAATGGACATTTGGAGATACCGCAAGTGGACAAGCCAATAGATCATTGGGACCTAATATGGATTCTGTCGTTCACTTTTATTCAACGGCGGGAACTTATGATTTGACGCTTGTGGTTACTGATGATATCGGTTGTACTGATACTGCTGAGGTACAAGGACATATTTTTATAGATGGCCCAGTGGGAACATTTGATTATACACCATTGTCGGGTTGTATCAATTTGCGTGTAGAATTTACGCCTACGGTAACTAATGTAGATACGGTTATTATTTCTCCTGATGGTGGTACTCAACTGACTTACACGGGTATGGCTATTCATAACACCCAAAGACATACCTATAAAGCAGCAGGTGCTTTTGTCCCATATTTCTATCTAGTAAAATGGACAAATAAGGGTGATGGTACTTTGGAACGTTGTATTGTACAATGGGCAGGAGAAGATACCATTTGGGCTATAGAAATGCAACCCGATTTTGATACAACAGCCCTTTATTGTTCAGGAGTGCCTATTACATTTCAAAATACCACACAAATAAATCCTAATTTGTTAAGTTTAGATTCCGCAAAATGGGTTTTCTATAATGGTGGCGATACTGTAAATATGATAGATGGACAAAAACAATATGATTCTGCCGGCATTTATAGGGTTTCAATGACAGGATATACAAAAACATGTTCAAAAACAAAGAATTATTATATAGAAGTAATTGATATTCCTGATTTGAAATTTGTACCCGACCAAGCAGATGCTTGTGATGGTTTAGAAGTAAATTTTACAATGGATACCGCCACTTATGATAACACTCAATATGCACGTATGGTGGATTGGCAATGGCCGAGGGTGACGGCGTCGTGAGG
>CALAVA010000024.1 GCA_937892025.1 uncultured Bacteroidales bacterium | reverse complement strand
CGATCTCTAATGTTGTTTTACCGTGGTCAACATGGGCTATAATTGCGATATTTCTGACATCTTCTCTTTTTATTTTCATAAAAAATTGTCATTCCTTTTGGGGGTGCGTTATCAGTCCAATGCATCGGTGTTCAAAAAAACACAAGATTCAGGCTTTTACAGACCTACATTTTGGGACGGACAATTCCTTTTGAATTATACCCCAAACAAAAAATGGACAATTGCCCTTTTTGGTAATTATGCTCACAATACTTATAAGTTTAAACCCGCAAGCCGAAATACGGTCATGGGGGCATTGAATGACGCTAAAGGCTTAACCATTTATTTTGAAGGACAAGAAATGGACGCCTATCAAACAATATACTCCTCTTTGGAAACAAAATATCAGGTTGATTCTAATCACATATTCTCTTTTACTTTGGCCTATTTTAACTCAACAGAAAAAGAAACGTTTGATATTTTGAGCGAATATTATCTATCTGATGTCAATAGTTCTTTTGGTAGCGATGAGTTTGGAGAACACTACAATTCCCGTTCCGTGGGTGCAGATTTGCATCATGGACGTAATTTTTTGATTTCCAATATTTTTTATGCAGGATTCAATGGAGAGCATCATTTGCCTAAACATAATCTCTTGTCTTGGGGAGTAAAATGTCAAGGAGAGTTCATCTCTGATAAACTCACAGAATGGAGAGCTATAGATTCTTCGGGATATACACTGCCCTTTTATCCCAATACACCGGGTGATTCTGTCGCTTTGGACGATTCTCTTAGAACATTTGCCATTGACAAGAATGCTTTGAAAGGCTCCAATCGCTTAGAAACCTTCCGTTTGACAGGATTTGTGATGGACAAATGGCAATTCGGAAACGACAAACATCATTTCTCTATCATCGGAGGGCTAAGATTTGGTTTTTGGTCTTTCAATAAAGAGTTTTTGCTTTGTCCAAGATTACGTTTTGTATATATGCCACAACAATTAAAACATAATGTCTCTTTCTATTTGGCAACAGGAATGTATGCACAACCACCTATGTATAAAGAAATGAGGCAAAAAGACGGCTCTTTGAATGAACATATCAAATCGCAATTGGCTTATCATTTTATTACTGGTGTCAATTTGGCCTTTAATATGTTTAGACGACCATTCCAATTTTCTGTAGAATTGTATTACAAATATTTAGATAACATCATAACGTATAGCGTTGATAA
>CALAVA010000023.1 GCA_937892025.1 uncultured Bacteroidales bacterium | reverse complement strand
GCATTTCAGTTTTCCGGGGTTAATTCGACAGATAACGATATTATAGCTTCGTACAAATGGGATTTTGGAGATAATTCTACCTCAACTAACACGTCTCCTTCTCACACTTACACTTCTCGGGGAGTAAAAAGAGTTATCTTAACCGCTTATAATGGTACAAAATATCATGCAGTTTATACAGATATTAATATGACTAGTGAAATAAGATTAACCAATAATTCATCTAATCCATATTCAGTGACTATAGATAATATAGCATACCCCAATATTAGTGGAAATACTACAAAAACTTATGAGGTTAATCCGGGTACACATTCTGTAAAGGTAGTCCAACAAAGCGGTTACACACTTTGGGCAACTACGCATACCTACTCTCTTAAATGTATTGCAGGATATTCTACTAGCCAATCTTTTACAGACTAATATGAAACTTATCAATTTAAATTTATAGAAAATATGAAAAGAGTAATAACAATCAGCATTTTATGTGCTTTGTGTATAGTAGGCACAGCCAAAGACAAGAATTTTAAAGTAGTTAATTTTAACAAAACGGAATTGTCCTTACAAAAACACAACACTCCTTTTGAAGTCAAAAGCAACACCTTGCTCAACAACACTACAGAAGGTGATAGACCGTTTATCAAACGTGCCATGTTCAATATGTATATTGATTGGAATTTCCATTTAGGTAGCGTTTCAAATTATTCAGAACAATGGGGAGCAAGTGGTTTTGAAGCAGGTTTTACATGGGGCGGTGGCATGTATTTCACCTTCGGGGCAAGAATTTTTGACTATGTTTTCGTTGGTGCAGGTTTTGGGTCTGAACTATTACCTGCCTTGTATAATGGTTATGGCGATTATATATGGCAAAGAGATATTATAGGCTTTTTTAATATACCTACATTTTTAAATGTCAGAGCCTTTTTGCCTGCCACAAATAGAATATTTCCTTATATAGATATAGCCGCAGGACCAAGTTGCTTATTTTACCTTAATTACTTTGATGACATTTATATGATGCCATTGGCAACTTTTTTACGAGCAGGTATTGGCGTTGATTTTAGTAGATTTTCACTTGGTTTGGGCTATGAAGGATTATTCGGCAAATACGATAAGACATGGGCATATTATAATAGGATTACAGGAGAAAGAACATCTGACTATTATACAACAAGAGAAAAATTAGGCATTCATACTTTCTATCTTAAATTAGGTATTCGTATAGGTTCTATGGAATAATTAAGTTATGAGAAAAATCATAGTTTCTTTATTGGCTATTGCTTTTTTGTGTTCGGCTTGTGTGGAACACTCTGTCTTTCCTCGTCCTAATGATATGATTTCTGTTCCCAAAGAGAATGTAGAGATATTAGGTCATACGGAAGGGAAAACTGGCGGGGGACGCATTTGGATACTTTTTATTCCTATTGGCTGGGGCAGAGATGAAGTTTTGGAAACCATTGCTTATAAAAAAGCCCTCAAACACATGCCCAATGCAGAAGGTTTGATTGACAAAAAAGTTACCTATACTCGCGTGCGTGTGCCATTGGTTTTGGTAACCTATGTCGGAAAAGCAATAAAAATTGAAGGAACCGCTTTTCGTATCAAAACAAACACCGATTATCAACAAGAAATAACCAATAAAACAACCATCAACAATAACACACCCAATAATGTTCAAGAAAAAGAAGATTCTAATCAACATTGATAGAAAATAATTTTTAACTTAAATCATACAAAAAAATGAAAAACAAGTTATTGTTAAGTTTGTGTTTAGCCTGTGCATGTTGTTTTCAATCACTTGCACAAAACAAAAAAGAAGTCGTTGTCATTGATACCAATTATGAAATGCCAACCTTTGACAACCCGAAAGCAATTTTGATAGACAAAAATAGCATTGAGGGTAAATCTTCTGCTTCTATTGTGCGAATTGTCAATTATAGCCAATTTAAACAGATAGAAATTGAAGTGTTTGTGCATTCTCCTTTATCTTCCAAATGGGAAAGTTTGGGAACAAAAAAGGTTGCTGGTTTTGATACCGATGTTAATTTTGGGAAAAAATATCCTCAACTGAGTCAATATCGTTATTTTGCCATTGTTCCCAAATCTATAAACAACAAAGACGACATGCAGTACAAAATAGAGAAAAAAGGTGGTAAATTGTTAGTATCCTTGTTCAATCCGAGAGCTAATATTTATGCAGCCCCACTCCCCTATCATGAATCTCCAAATGCTTATGTTTTAACAAAAAAAATGCTTCCACGCGATGCTAATGAAGATGTAATACTCATCAATATGACTGCTACTTCTGTTGTTAGTATTACGGTTTTTGCTTGGGATGAAAAGAAAAATATATGGCTGCGATGTTTTTCCATTTCGGCAATGGCAGGCAACTCCACAAAATTGGATACAGAAGATGATAAAGTAAAGTATGCCGATTACAAATATTTGGCCATAGTGCCTGCTGATGATAAAAAATACCTATACACTTTTGATGAAAAACATAGTGATTGGTACATTACCGTATCGGATACATTCTATAATGAGTAAAAAAAAAAAACGTGCTTGATACAAGCACGTTTTTTTTTACCATAGAATCGGTAAAATTTAATAAAATAAAAAACGGAAATCCTCATTAATCTTTGGACAATAGCACTGAAATCCTATTTTTTTACCCATTTCTACATTTGCTTTTCCATCATCCAAATAGAAACAATGCTCTGGTATGAGTTGCGAATCTGCTATCATAAAACGATAAATTTGTTCATCTGGTTTGCAAATGCCCAATTGATAGGACAAATATACCTTATCAAAAAAATCGGTCAAACAAAGTCCGTGGCGTTCAAAATATGTTTTTTTACAATATTCAAAAATAAATTGATTGATATTGCTCAACAAAATCACCTTATATTTTTTGTGTAAATCTAATATCAACTGCAATTTATAAGTTGGCAAATCTGTTAAGAATTGCAAATAAGCGTGTTCTATTTGCTGTTGAGAGACCTTATTGCCGACCAAGTTTTTTAGTTGTTCAAAAAACTCTTCATTAGAAATTTTACCCTCTTCAAAATCCAAGAAAAAACCTTGTTGTCGACAATTGTCTAGATAATATTCAATTTCATTGCAGCCCAAATCTTTAAAGGCTTTCAAACAAGCAGGTTTGTCCAAACCGAGCAAAACCCCTCCAAAATCAAAAATAATTGTATCTATTTTAGTATCCAACATTTGCAATCAAAGACAAATTTATTTGGAGGTGTTATCCGTATCGTTTTTTTGCAAAAATTTATTTAAGATGTCGCCTAAATGAATATCTGTCAAATCAATTTGTTTGATACTGAAACCTTGTTTTTCTGGTTCAGAAACCTTATTGTAAATTTCATCGATAATATATTTGTATTTAGTTGTCAATACCGCCCGTTTTAATTTTAATGTTGGAGCCAACTCGCCCGTTTGTGCCGTCCACTCGTCAGCGACTAGACGGAAGCATTTAATTTGTTCATGTGGACTTAATTGTTTATTGTATTTTTCAACCTCTTTTTGCATTCTATTGACCATATCAGGCAATGCAATCAATTCTTTATTATCCCGATAATGCAATTTGTGTTTACTTGCCCAGAAGTGCAAATGATTGAAATTTGGTGCGATGATAGCAGAAGCAAATTTTTCATTTTCTCCAATCACCATTAGGTTTTCAATAAAAGGGGACTCTTTAAACTTGTTTTCTAACAATTGTGGAGCGATATATTTGCCTGCACTAAGTTTAAAAATTTCTTTTTTTCTATCTGTTATCTGCAAAAATTCCCCATCAATCAGATGTCCGATATCGCCAGTATGGAACCAACCGTCCTCATCTATCACTTTTGCCGTATATTCAGGGTCTTTGTAATAGCCTTTCATCAAGCAAGGTCCTTTGGTTAAAATTTCACCATCTTCAGAAAATTTCACCTCTACACCTGCCAAAATAGGACCGACTGTTCCAATTTTGCAGCGTTTGCCATTCGGATTGTTCACCGCAATAACAGGCGATGTTTCTGACATACCATATCCTTCATAAATAAACATTTTTGCGGCACTAAACAAACGAATAACCTTGGGCTGTATGGCAGAGCCGCCTGTAATTATAACAAATCGAGGGCTATCACCAAACTTCTTTCTCCATTTGCTATATACCAGTGTATCATATATTTTTGTCTGCAATTGATACCAAACATTTTTGCTATAATCATATCGATAGCCGTGTCTGATGGCTGCAAAATATATCCACTTTTCTATCCACGGCAAATCCTTACCAGCAACATACAATTTGTCAAATATCATTTCCAAGACACGGGGAACAGCACAAAAACCATTGGCTTTTATATCGGCAATGTCAGTAGCAATGGTACCCAAACTTTCTGCATAATAAATACTCACTCCCAAATATTGGTAATGATAGTTCAAACTGCGTTCATAAATATGACATAATGGCAAGAAACTCAATATTCTATTGTGATGATTAAGCGGTTGTACTTGGGCATGTGCTGTAAAATTGCAGATTAGATTTTTATGTGTCAGCATAACACCTTTTGGAGTGCCTGTTGTCCCTGAGGTATATATCATAGTTGCAATATCATCTTCAGAGATATTTTTTCTTATCTCTTCAACAATAGGTGCATAT
>CALAVA010000022.1 GCA_937892025.1 uncultured Bacteroidales bacterium | reverse complement strand
CACTCTTTCCCTACACGACGCTCTTCCGATCTCAAAATATTAAGTAATAAAGTTGCAATCTGATTTTTTGTTTCGTCATAGGCGGGCAGAACAGAACCCATGATGGCATGAGATTGATTGGAATGTATTTTTATTTGTTTATTCTGTGGCACATAATCGGTAAAAACATGTCGTTGGAATGTTCGCGTGTGTGTGGTGATGCCTGCAAGATAAAGGTTTGCAAATTTTATTAGTTGTTGAAACTCAATATTGCCGACAACGGCCAATACCATTTGGTCTGTATTGTAGGTGCGATTGGTGAATCGCAAAATTTGCTCACGGGTAATTTTCTTAACACTTTTTTTGTTGCCTAAAATATCGGTTCCCAAAGAATGTCCTGCAAATAAGAGGTTTTCAAATTCGTCAAAAATCCATTCGGAAGGGGTGTCTTTGCAAAGTTGTATTTCTTCAATAACAACTTCTTTTTCTGTATCTATATCTTTTTGTGCAAAGGTAGAATTGAAAACGATGTCTGTAAGCAATTCTATAGCTCTGGGAATGTAAGCATTTAATACAGAAGCATAAAAAAATGTTTCTTCTTTTGTTGTGTAGGCATTAAGGTCTCCACCGATGTTTTCTAAATACGAAAGTACTTGGTAGGTATTGCGTTTTTTTGTCCCTTTAAAAATCACATGTTCAATAAAATGGGCTATTCCACTTTCGTTTTTCTCTTCATCTCTTGTGCCTGTGTTTACCACAAGCCCAACATGTGAAACTGCAGAATTTACCTGCTTGTGTATCAGTCTTATGCCATTGGATAAACGATGATAATTGTACGTCAAAACAAATTATTTTTGTAAATTAGTATAAATCAATCCATTGATAAGGATTTTTGCAATAGTCTAAAAAGCGTATTAAATCGTCTTTTTTTATAATTAGCGATGCGGTGTTGATACAAGGATGAAAACTGACTTTTTCTGCGTTTTGCAATTCGCTGTCAATAAAAACAATAACATCATGTTCGCTGTTGTTTATCAATCCAAATGGAGTAACCGAACCCGGTGTAAGTCCCAAATGTTTGAGTAATCGTTCGGGTGAGGCAAAACTTAATTTGCCTTGTCCTAATCGTTTTTCAATTCGATGTATATCCATATTTTTGTCGCAATCAAGCAAAACAAGATAGTGTTTGTTCCCTTTATGGTTTCTAAAAAACAGGTTTTTACAGTGTTTGGCATCATGACCTGCCCAATATTGTTTGGCAATTTCAATAGTTGGAGCGGCAGGGTGTTCAAGATATTCAAAATCAATATTCAATTCTGACAATAAATGATATAGTTTTGGGTCGCCGTTCATTTTTATATTCTCTGATTATGATTTCATTTTTTTTTTGAATAGTTTTATATATCTATTCTTTTATATTATTTTGTTGGGCTTGTTCAAATTTCGCTTTCATAGTCGGATTGTTGTATGTTAGTTTTTTGATGGATAGGTCATCTATTTTGTCGTTAGCCAATCTAAGGTTGTTTTCAGAGCCAATGAGAGCTTCTTTGATTTTTTGTAAATGGGATATAGATTTGTCTATTTCGTCAATAGCATTGGCAAATTTTTCACTAGCGAGTCGATAATTGCGACCAAATTTGTCCTTAAAATCCAAGAGTTTGTTCTCAAAATTTGTAACATCAACATCTTTGCTTTGAGCCAATAGTAGTTGTTTTTTGTATTCCAAACTTTTTTTAGAGGTTTGAACAAGCAAAGTGATGATCGGTATAAAAAATTGTGGTCTAATAACATACATTTTTTCAAAATGATGAGAAACATCAACAATTCCGCTATTATAGAGTTCATTTTCGGGTTCTAATAAAGAAACCAAAACGGCAAATTCACATTTCTTTTTTTTGCGGTCTTCGTCCAATTTTTTGAAAAAATCCTCATTTTTATGTTTGGTAGCGGTAGTGTCCATTTCATTTTTCATTTCAAACATAATAGAAATGTACTCTGTTTTTTCTTCGTCAAAATCTCTGAAAACGAAATCACCTTTGGTATGGTCTATAATTTCGTTATCTTTTTCAAAATAAGCAAATGGCATCATTGGTCGAAGATATTGATTGAACAAAGTAAAGCAATGTATTTCAAGCGTTTCTCCTATCATCTTTGTACTCATTTTTGTTTTCATATCTTTGTAGAAGTCCACTTGTTCTTGCTTGATTTTCAACTCTTGTTTATAATTGTTAATGAGTTCTGATTCATGTAGTTTTGCTTTATTTGCATTATTTATAATTTCTCCTTTTAGGCGTTCTATTTCTGCATTTTTGGTTGAAATATTTTGTTCGTTCAAGTTTTTTTCTTTCATGATAGCCATTTCCATCTTTGAGTTTTGTTGGCTTAAACTTGCATTTAACTCTATGATTTTTTTTTCTTTTTCAGCAATAGCAAGGCGGAGTTCAGAGTTTTTTTTCTCTTCAAAATTGTTGAGACGGCTTTTTAGTTGTTGAATTTCATTGTCTTTTGCATTTTTGATATATGCAATTTCATTGTTTTTTGCTCCGAGTTCCAATTCTTTTTGGGTGAGTTTGTCTTGGTATAATTTTTCTACTTTAGCGGTTGCCAATTCTTCTTCTTTTTGATAACGGAGAGCCATCTCTTTCATTCTGTGTGCAATTTCCGCTTCAAATTCAGCATTTTTCACTTGGTTTGCTATAGAGGCATAGTCGGCTTCGTCCACCGAAAAAACATTGCCACATTTGGGACATTTCAATTCTTTCATTTATGTTTGTTTTTATTGATTTTGATAGGTATATTAACTTATCATTATTAGTTGTTATTTTTCACTATAGTTGATAAAAAACAAAGTATTTTTAAAGTTTTGCTTTTACCATATCTAATATTTTGCA
>CALAVA010000021.1 GCA_937892025.1 uncultured Bacteroidales bacterium | reverse complement strand
AAAATCAAAAACAAACGAACTGTCCCAGTCGATACGAGCCGGGAATTCGGACTTGCGAGTGTTGTCCCAGTAGAGACCGCGGTCCGGGAAGTCGACGAGAGGAATGGAAACCTTCTTCCAGTCTGTTGTGACGGTACCACCCTGGATGTATTTAGCCATCGGGAGGGCGACCTGGGTCTTCTTGCCATCGGAAACTTCTTCATCGAGAAGGCCGACCTTGAGCTGTTCGCCACCGTTCTTGCCCTTGATCATGAATTCGAGCTTGGAGTCCAGCATGTACTTGTTCAAGTCAAAAACTTCGTTATAAAGGCAGATCGATGCGCCGGAGTAGTCCGTCGGGTCGAGATTGATGTTCAAAGCGGACTTGGACTTATAACCACCTTCCTTCGTGATGGTCACGCCCTTACTCTTACCGCCGTAGGAGTAGTCGAAACCACCCTGGCGATACTGATCGTCGAACATCTTATACACGACGATGCGCGGAGGTTTCTGCGCCATCGCAGCCGTTGTCGCAAGCCCCAAGAAGAGCAGGGACGAGGCCTTCAAGAATTGATGCTTCATTCGGTATTCCCTCTATTTGTGAGTGTTAGTTCAATTCAGTTCAGTTAATCGATTACTTCTTCTTTTCCTTAGCTTCCTCCAACAGGCGCTTTTGTTCTTCGGTCAGTTCTTTCTTAAAATCCGGCGGGATGTACTTGCTGACAAGATTAAAACAACAAAAATCAGGGATACTACCTGCTAATGTTTTCCCTTTTAATGTAATCAACTTAAGTTCTTTTGAAAGTGAGTATTTCAATGCAGGAGATTCGTTCGTTTTCTATGAGCCTAGTATTATTACAAATGGCATAGATTATGAAGTGTTTATAACGGACTCTTATGGACAAATGCGTACATGGGCACAACAAAAGTCAGAAGAAAAATCTGTGCATGTAGAATTATTTGATAGTTTATATTTTGCAGTTTGTTGGGGGGAAACTCCTATGGAAAGTGAAATCTTTACATTCCCAATAGATTTTCAATATGGAGATATTGTGAATGACATCAATGTAGATTTAGCAGATTATGTAATAGGTGCAGATTTTGATATTGAAGAAGAAGTTGTTGATACAAATGAAATCTGTTATGGTGTTAAAATAACCATAAATTCTGTAGAAATAGAGGAGTGGAAACAAGCAGAAGAAGATTTAGGAAAACGAGTTATTGTGATACAAGCATCTATGACGGTATTTCCAGGTTTCGCTATAACAGTTTATATAGGAGTATCTAAATATTAAAAAGAAGAAAAATAAAGTGAAAAAAATGTTATTAAAAAAGGTTATTGTTTTATTTTCTATTCTTTCCTTTGTATATTCATGTTCAAGACCATCTATAAAGGAAGATAATCCGACAATACAACAATTAATAAAATTAGCAGATATTGATTTTGATAAACATCAGGATGTTCAGGTTTTTATTACAGCAGACAAGGATTCTGCAGAAGCGTGGTGTAAAGAAGAAACAGATGCGGGGTATATTGTCCAAAGGAGTAAAGATAAAACAACAGGGATATGGACATGTAAGTCTATTCCCAAAGAGAGTGTTCATTTCCCTGAAGATGAAAAACTATTAAATTTATTAGATGAAAATGGAGAGTTTTTATTGGAAGATGAAGATTGATAAAGTATCATTTATAAATAATATCAGAAATTTTTATAAATAATCTTCAAATTTGTGTAAAAAAGAAAGAAAAACTCGTTGCAAACAACAATCAAGGATAAAATTTTATGAGAAAGAAGATTTTATCAACCAAAAAAATCTAAAAAGAACATCAATAAAATATTGTTTAACAAGAATTTATGTTCTTTTAAATAATGTTTTTCAACAAAATTTAAACAAAAAGTATTTTTGTAAGAAAAAAAATGCTAATTTTGCACGCTCATAAGAGTACCGTATTATTATCCACAAACAAAGAAGGTGAAATATTTGTTTGTATTAAATTTTTAATAATTAAAAATAGAAGTTAAAAGAAATGAACACATTGAGTTATAAAACCATTTCGGCCAACAAAAATACAGTAAACAAAGAATGGTTGCTGATAGATGCCGAAGGTGAAATTTTGGGAAGATTGGCTTCAACAGCCGCAAAATTGTTGAGAGGTAAACATAAAACCAATTTTACACCTCATGTTGATTGTGGAGATAATATCATTATTATCAATGCTGACAAAGTAAGATTGACGGGTAATAAAATGACAGACAAACAATATGTTCGTCATACTGGCTATCCAGGAGGACAACGTTTTACGACCCCTAAAGAATTGTTTGCAAAAAAACCCATTGCCGTTGTAGAACATGCCATAAGAGGTATGTTGCCAAAAACAAAATTGGGCGATGCTATTTATCGCAATTTGTATGTTTACGCTGGCAACGAACATAAACATGAAGCTCAAAAACCCCGTTTAATCAATATTAAAGACATTAAATAATTATGGCAGTAACAAATACATCAGGTAGAAGAAAAACAGCTGTCGCTCGTATTTATATGACAGCAGGTTCGGGAAATATCACTATCAATGGGCGTGATTATAAAACCTATTTCCCAACAGGTACACTTCAATATGTGGCAACACAATCTTTGTTGGTTGCTAATGCACTAGGACAATATGACATAAAAGTAAATTTGCAAGGTGGTGGCATAAACGGTCAAGCAGAGGCTTTGCGGTTGGCTATAGCCAAGGCTTTGTGTCAAATTGACCCAGAAAATCGTTCTGCATTGAAAAGTCAAGGCTTGTTAAGAAGAGACCCAAGAATGGTAGAAAGAAAGAAACCTGGTCGTCCAAAAGCAAGAAAACGCTTTCAATTTAGTAAACGTTAATCTTAGAAAAATAAAAATAATTAGTTTAGTATCTAAATCGCAAAGACTTGCAGCCTAATTGTTGCGACTACTATGCGGTTGTTATTAACAGAATGTAAACAAAAAAATAAAAAAATGTCAAACGTAAGTTTTAATGAATTATTAGAAGCAGGTGCCCACTTTGGACACTTGAAAAGAAAATGGAATCCCAATATGGCTCCTTACATTTTTATGGAAAAAAATGGTATTCATATCATTGACCTCCATAAAACTATTGCCAAAATTGATGAGGCTGCAGCAGCCATGAAACAATTGGCTCGTGCCAACAAGAAAATAATGTTCGTGGCAACAAAAAAACAAGCAAAAGAAATTATCACCGAACAAGTATCGGCTGTTGGTATGCCTTTTGTAACAGAGCGTTGGCCGGGCGGTATGCTTACCAATTTCGTTACCATTCGCAAAGCCGTCAAAAAAATGACTGCTATTGATGATATGATGAACGGCGACCAATGGAAAACTATTTCTAAACGTGAAAGATTGCAAATTCAACGTGAAAGAGCCAAATTAGAAAAAAACCTCGGTTCTATATCTAACATGAACAGATTGCCTTCCGCTTTGTTTGTCGTTGATATTCTTAAAGAACATATTGCTGTGGCTGAAGCCAGAAAGTTGAACATACCAACTTTTGCTATTGTTGATACCAATTCTGACCCCAATGCAGTTGATTATGCTATCCCTGCAAATGATGATGCTTCTAAATCTATTGCTGTCATTGTAAAAGCAATGTGCGACGCTATTCAAGAAGGCTTAAATGAAAGAGCATTGGATAAGGATAAATATGAAGAGCCAGAAGAAGAAACAGACACAGAAAATACTGTTCACGAAGAACGTCCTGCAAGAACCGGTAGAAGAAAACGTATTGGTGAATCTGCAGAAGGTCGTCAACGCAAAACAATAAAAAAATAAATTGTTGAACACTAAAATCGAAAATTATGGCTATAACAGCAGCAGATGTAAATAAATTAAGACAAATGACCGGTTCGGGCATGATGGATTGTAAAAATGCCCTCGTAGAAGCCAATGGCGATTTTGACCAAGCAATAGATATTTTGCGTAAAAAAGGTCAAAAAGTAGCCGCAAAACGTGCTGATAGAAGTGCAACAGAAGGTTATGTATTAGCCCAAACAAACGCAGACAATACTTTCGGTGTTGTGTTGATGTTAAATTGTGAAACAGACTTTGTGGGAAAAACCGCAGATTTTATCAATTGTGCAAAAGCAATATCTGATTTCGCCATCGCTAATAAAATTACTGATTTGCAAAAATTGAAAGAATCTCAATTGAATGGCATGTCTATTGAGGCCTTGTTGACCGAAATGACTGGAAAAACTGGCGAAAAAGTGGAATTGAATCAATTTGAAGTGATAGAAAAACCTTTTGTCGCTTCTTATAATCACAATGGAAACCGCTTGGCTACTTTGGTCGGCTTCAATAAAAAAGTAAACAACTTGGAAGTTGTTGGTCATGATATTGCTATGCAGGTTGCCGCTATGAATCCTATTGCCGTAGATGAAAATGGCGTAAAAAAAGAAGTTGTTGAACATGAATTGGAAATAAGCAAAGAAAAAACCATTCAAGAACAAATTCAAAAGGCAATAGAAGCCGCATTAAGAAAAGAAGGTATCAATCCTGCTCATGTGGATTCTGACGCTCATATCGATTCTAATATGGCTAAAGGGTGGATAACCGAAGAACAAGCCGCAAAAGCAAGAGAAATTAAAGTGAAAGTGGCTGAAGAAAAAGCAAATAATATTCCCGCTGAAATGGTGGAAAAAATTGCTAAGGGTCGGTTGAATAAATTCTTCCAAGAAAATACTTTGGTACATCAAGATTTTATAAAAGACAATAAGAAAACCATTGCTCAATATATGAAAGAAACAGACGCCACATTGGTTTGTGAATGTTTCTATCGTTTGCAATTGGGAGAATAAAAGGAATTTTAGTTTAAATTATTAATAATAATAATTAGGTGTTCTTGTTGCAAGAACACCTTTTTTGTTTTTATGTGTTGAGAGATTTTGTTTAAAAAGGAAATGTTTTAACTCAAATTTTTATTCTATTTCCAACAAAACGGGACAATGGTCAGAAAAGGCAACTTGAGATAAAATAACAGAACGTTTCAACCTTGGGACAAGATTTTCTGTTACCATATTATAATCAATACGCCAGCCTAAATTTTTTGCCCTCGCATTTGCTCTAAAACTCCACCAAGAATATTGATGAGGTTCTTGATTAAAAACACGAAAACTATCTACAAATCCACTTGCTATAAATCTATCCATCCATTCTCTTTCTTCGGGCAAAAAACCTGAACTTTTAGCATTGCTGATAGGATTGTGAATATCTATGGCTTTGTGGCAAATGTTATAATCTCCACAAAGAATTAAATAAGGGCGTGTTTTTTTTAATTCAGAAACATATTGCAAAAAGTCTTCAAGCCACTGCATTTTAAATGTTTGTCGTTCATCACCACTACTTCCAGAGGGGTGATATACACTCACAATAGACAAATCTCCAAAGTCTGTTCTTAAAAAACGTCCTTCATTATCATAAATAGGCATATTCATTCCATAGACAATATTGTCGGGTTGTTGTTTGCACAAGATGGCGACACCACTATAACCCTTTTTTTGTGCTGAAAAATTATAACAATAGTATCCCATTTCTTGGAACAACAATATAGGCATTTGTTCTTGTTGTGCTTTTGTTTCTTGAATGCAAAGCACATCAGGATTGGCTTCTTTGAGCCATTTTGTCATGCCTTTGCCCATTGCAGCACGAATGCCGTTTACATTATAAGTGATAATTTTCATAAACGATTTTTATTTATTAGCAATCTTTATTACAATCTGAATAGTCTTTGCAATAATATGTTTTTTGCAATAAAAATTTGCTTTCTCAAGCAAATCTATTTTTTTATACCTAAAATATTTTCATAGATATAAAATGATATTTTAATAGGCTCTTGCAAACAAAACTCTTTCTTTAGATGGTTTTCCAGAGAATACACATTTTCCATTTTCTTGTGGATTGTTAAAAGGGATACAACGGATGGTGGCTTTTGTTTTTTCTTTTATGGCCTCTTCTGTTTCGGTTGTTCCGTCCCAATGTGCAGAAACAAAACCACCTTGTTCTATGGCTTTTTCAAATTCTTCCCAAGTATCTACTTTGGTAATAGATTTATCTCTGAATTGTTTTGCTTTTATGAAAAGATTTTGTTGAATATCAGCGAGTAGGGATTGAATGTTTTGAGCAATATTTTCAATGGGCAAGAAACTCTTTTCAAGCGTGTCTCTTCTGCAAATTTCTACTTGATGTTGTTCCAAATCTTTTGGCCCTATGGTTATTCTCACAGGGATACCTTTCATTTCGTATTCATTAAATTTCCAGCCAGAGCGATAATTATCTCTATCATCGTATTTTACGCTGATATTAAGTTGTTCTAAATCTTTTTTGATATTTTCAGCGATGGAAGAAATTTTTTGTAAATCTTCTTCATTTTTGTAGATAGGCACAATAACAACTTGTAGAGGGGCAATTTTAGGAGGCAAAACCAACCCATTGTCGTCAGAGTGAGTCATAATTAATGCTCCAATTAATCGGGTAGAAACGCCCCAAGAGGTTGCCCATACGTATTCTAATTGATTTTCTTTGTTGAGAAATTTGACATCAAAAGCCTTGGCAAAATTTTGTCCTAAAAAATGTGAAGTTCCTGCCTGTAAGGCTTTTCCGTCTTGCATAAGGGCTTCAATACAATAGGTGTCAATGGCTCCGGCAAAACGTTCATTTGGACTTTTTCTACCTTTCATTACAGGTATAGCCATATAGTTTTCTACGAGGTCAGCATAGACATTTATCATTTTTTCTGTTTCTGCGATGGCTTCTTCTGCTGTTTCGTGTGCGGTATGTCCCTCTTGCCAAAGAAATTCAGAGGTGCGCAAAAATAGTCTTGTACGCATTTCCCATCTCATAACATTTGCCCATTGATTACAAAGTATTGGCAAATCTCGATAAGACTGTATCCAATTTTTATAAGTGTTCCAAATGATGGTTTCAGAAGTGGGTCTGATAATTAGTTCTTCTTCTAATTTTGCGGTTTCATCAACGACAATACCACCATTTTGTTTGTCATTTTTTAGTCTGTAATGGGTAACAACGGCACATTCTTTGGCAAATCCTTCCACATGATTAGCCTCTCTACTAAAGAATGATTTTGGAATTAATAGTGGAAAATAAGCATTTTGATGTCCTGTTTGTTTAAACTTTTTGTCCAATATATCCTGAATATTTTCCCAAAGAGAATAACCGTATGGTTTGATAACCATACATCCTCTTACGGCAGAGTTTTCTGCCAAATCTGCTTTAATAACTAGTTCATTGTACCATTGAGAATAATTTTCTGCTCTTTTTGGTAATCCTTTTGCCATTTTGGTATAGTTTTTGTTCTTTTATATAAAAGTGAATATAATAATTAACGTGTTTTTGCGTTAAAAAAGTTGAATGCAAAGGTACAAAAAATAAAACAACAAAATATAAAAATAGGAGGTTGTTATGAAAAAACTAATTTTAGCCATGTTAGCCTTATTTATATTAGGCTCATGTACAATCAACAGCATTTCCATGTATTATGATGATGGATATTATTCTGCTAAACAAAGACAAAATCTTTTGGCGGAAAGACAAGCGGCGGCTCAACTAAAGCAAAATACTTTGCGGGAACAAAACCACCAACAACAAGCATTAGCAGAAAGTTCCTTAACAGAAGTTTCTGTAGAAGATACTGAAAGCCTTGCGACATCGGAAACTTATACGGAAACGGACGCTCAAGGAAACACTTACATTACCAATAATTATTATTTTGATGAAGATAATTATTACGATTATGCCTACACAGCTCGTTTGCGTAGATTTTATAGCGGTTATGCTTATGATTGGAGTTATTATGACCCCTATTTTACCAATCAATATTGGTACACTTACAATCCGGGGTGTTGGGGTGTAAGCATTTATTATGGTTATAATTTCTGGTGGAACGACCCATGGTATCGTCCATATTATTATACTCCTCATTATTATTCTCATGGTTTGCACTGGGGTTGGGGTTGGGAAACTCCGCATTTTGCCTATCATGCTCGGCCTCACTCTCCATCACCAAGACCTAATTTCGCTTTTAGGAGAGATGATTTTAGAGGAAGTCATTATCACAACAATTTTGACAGAAATTATAGTTACAATTATGGACACCGCACTTCGGTAAAAGGTGGAGTAAATGCAGTAAATAGAGAAGTGGTTCGAACAAATGGTGGGCAAAAACGCAGTTCGGCAGGAGAAACAAAAAGTTTTACAGACCGTTATGAAAATTCTATGGCAACAATGATAAATAATCGTAGTGGAGTACAACATTCCATAAGCGGTGGCGGAGTTGGCAATGCAAGAACAACAACTGCAACAAACTCGGCAAATATTGTCGGCAATAGAAGTTCTATAAATGGAAACAATAATGTCAATAGAGTAAATTCTACTGCAAATCCACAATCCACAACAACACGCTCAACTATTAATAATAATGAAAATAGAACCATTGTCAATAGCAATAATAATGTAAGAATAGTAGAACCTACTATAAACAATAATCGTAGCAAGGGGGTGGATTTAAATGCAAATTCGGCAACCATAAAGCATGATAATCCAACACAAAATCAATCTGCAACGATTAATCGTAGTGGTGAAAATGTCCGTAATGCTACAACGACTCCTTCTTCTACCAATCGGAATACAGTACCTACGACAAGCAATCGCTCATCAATTCCTTCCACACAAGGGGCAACAATGAGGACAAATCCAAATGTTTCTTCTTCAAAACCAAATACAACAGGAGTTTATAATAACAATAATAATAATAATAGAAGCAATGTTCCAAGCAATAGCAATAGGTCATCAAATGTAACATCAAAACCGAGTGTTCCAACTTCCACCTCAAGACCGAGTTCAACACCGACCATGCGTTCAAATACGCCAAGTAGTACAAGACCAAGTTCATCTTATTCTTCACCTTCAACACATTCGTCAAGTTCTTATTCTCGTCCTTCAAGTTCGCCTTCAAGTTCACATGCAAGTCCTTCTTATAGTGGTGGCAGTCGCTCTGGTGGTGGCGGAAGACATTAGTTTTTTAATATATTACAAACAGAAAAAAGAGAATAGAAAAATGAAAGAAAAATTGGTAGCCATCGTTATGATGTTTTTTGCAATAGGTGAAATTGTTATTGCTCAAAATGAAACAGATGCATATAGATATTCACAAGAAGAGGTTTTTGGCACTGCCCGCTATATGTCTTTGGCAGGTTCTATGGGTGGATTTGGTGCAGATTTTTCAACATTGATACATTCCAATCCTGCGACAATAGGTTTGTACAAAAGAACAGAAATTGCTATTACACCTTGTTTGTCTTATGGGAAGAACACCGCTACTTACAATCATACGACAACTGCTGTAGGAAAGTATAATTTTTCTTTAGGCAATTTGTCATTAGTAACAAGTTTTGATTTGAACAATAATACCAAATGGAAATCCATACAATTTGCTACAGGTTATAATCAAAAATTTAATTATCATTCTTCTATAACAGCAAAAGGTCTTAATAAAGGTTTGACACAAGATACAAAATCTACATTTATAGATTATTTGGCACCTCTTTGTAATGGTTTGAATGTTTCTACTATAGGTAGTGGCAATACATTAGCAGATATTTTGTGGTATCATTGGTTGATAGACACTATACCGGGCGGGAAAAACACCTATCAAAGCGTGGCAACGATAAATACAATTACACAAAAGCAAACCATTGCTACTTCTGGTTATAGCGGAGAATATATCTTTTCGGGAGGAGCCAATTATGACGATAAGTTGTTTTTGGGTTTAACTATCGGAATTCCATTTTTTGATTATCGATACAAAAGCCTTTATACAGAAGGTTTTGTTGAAAATGAATGTTCTTCAGGCTATGATAGTTTGATTTTTGAAGATAATTTTCATGCAAGAGGAACAGGTATTAATTTCAAATTAGGAATACTTTATCAACCTATATCTTTTTTGCGTTTTGGAGTCGGTTTTCACACCCCAACATTTTATACAAATATAAAAGAATCTTATGACCAATATTTGACAATGTTATCTGTAGAACATAATGATTCAAATAATTATGACATCAATTTTGATAAAGGTAATTTTAATTGGAATTTGGTTGCTCCATATAAATTGACGGCAAACATGGCTGTTCTGATAAGTCATTATGGTTTTGTCAATATAGATTATGAAATGAAAGACTATTCTGTAATGAACATGTCGGCACAAAGTATTGTTGATTATGATTTTGAAGAAGAAAATGCAAATATAAAAAAATATTATCAACCGACACATACCATCAAAGTAGGAGCAGAATTTGTATTCAATCCGATAGCCATTCGTTTGGGATATGCTTATATGAGCAATCCGTATAGAGATTTGGATAAAGATGGTAGTTGCCACACTTTTGCGTGTGGAATGGGTTTTAAAGGAAAAATTTTCTTTGCAGATTTTGCTTATCTGTATAAGATGTATAACGATAAAGATATTTTTTATAATGCAGACAACCTCAAAACTTATTCCTTAAAAAAACATAGTCAGAATTTTGTGCTTACAATTGGGTGGAAATTAGGGAAAATCTAATTTCTTTTACTATGTCGTTTGACTTCTTGTAACGGCTTCTTATCGTATTCCTGTTTCATCACAAACAATTCTGTGCCTTCCTCAACAACAAACTTTCTGTTGTTTTCATAGAAAGACAACAATTTGATTATAAGCGGATTTGTGAATCTGTCGCTATTGCTGTCAAAGTCATTCGTATGAATAAATAACTTCACTGATTCCCATTCGGCAGGTGAAATCGCTTTTTCACATTCACAATAACAATTCCACCACGCCTGTGTTGAAATGCTTTCAAAACTATGCCCATATATTTCTTTCGCTTTGTCAATCCCTTCTTTCTTGCCCAACCACTCAAAGAAAAAGCGATAAATAATCATTGTCTCTGGCATTTCGAGCAACATGTGATACTCATCAAGATTAGAGCCAAAAGCCTTGTGGAAGAATGAAGTTCCCCTGCCAATTTTCCCTTTTGTGCTGTTTAGAATGGCTTGAATGGCCCGGATATATTTTCTATTCCAATGTGCCCCGATGTAATCACGATTATGTGAGTAATCCTCATCCATTTCGTCCGTTTTGCGGATTGGGTGGAATTTCATCGGGAACGAATAAATGCTTATTCCCAAATCATCACACAAGTCAACATTGATTTTCAGACGTTTGTACAAATCATCGGGATAATCCCTGAAGTTGTATAACAAGTAGTTGGAAAAATCGCGCATCCCGGCATCCTTGCACATTCTGATAGCGGCGCAATACTTTTTCTCTGTGCGAATATCATCGAAAGCGATACGCACAGGACGAATGGCAATCTGCCCCATCAAACGAGCCTTTTCTGGTGTGAACAAGCGGGCATCCAAACCTTGGTTGAAATCGACAATACGAAGTTTGCCCAATCCGGGCTTGTGGTGTTTCTCGTAGATGGGTTTTATCTCCTCGTATGCGGCAATAAGATTTCCCTTCGTGGTTGTCAGATATTTGGTGATGTGGTACTTTTCGCGAATGGTGTACAATGTATAAGATTCCTCACCTTTGAGCGAATTGTACAATTCATCTATCAGATGCCACGCCTTTCGGATATACGCTCTATCATTTATATTACGTTGCAAATTCCTTATGGCTATTTCCAGCAGATTTGGCTGAATGAATTTTGCCCCTTTCTGAAAGCCACAATCGATTATTTCCTGAATGATTTGCTTCTGATGGACAACAATGTGCTGGCCTCCGAACACTATCCGCAAATCA
>CALAVA010000020.1 GCA_937892025.1 uncultured Bacteroidales bacterium | reverse complement strand
GGCAACATACCCTTAAATTGTTGTGAAGATTCACCATTGTCTGTTTCGCCGGGTGCATGAATGGGAACTGTGGTATATCTTCTGCCGTTCTTCTTATCTATTTTGGGAAATAGCGTTTCGATATCCTGTTTGGTGTAAGGTCGTCGCGGCTCGTTCCAAATAGGGGCATTCGATTTGGTATAGAATAATATCATATCTTTGATATTCCCATATCCAATACGCTCAAAATTCTTGGGGTTGCACTTTATTCTTGTAATATCATTGCGAAAATTCTCAATACCCAAAACCTCGTCCATCATTACCTTTACATAATGCCCAATCTTATAGTCAATATGTAAATAAATTGAGCCTTTGTCGGATAATAACTTCTTAATTAATTGCAGTCTTTCTCTCAAAAAATCAATAAATGCGTTACCTTGCAATACATCAGAATAAGCAACCTCGCCTTTTCTTGAGTTACTTATAGTTGAGGCACGCCCATCGGTAATTGTAAAATTGCCCCCCGTAGCAAATGGCGGGTCAATATAGACTAAATCTATCTTACCTGCAAAGCCATTATCTAAAAGATATTGTAAACCTGTTAAATTGTCGCTATGGATTAAGATATTATTCATCGGATTTGATATAAAAAGTCTCTCAACACAAGCGTACTCATGATATTCTCATCTTTGTAAGTTTGTGTTATTGCCTTATACATTTTGTTGTTAGTAGGGATATACAAAACGCCGTCAAGTATAGCGATTTTTATTGCTTTTACTCGTGGAGTTTTAATAGTACTAATTGCAAAAGGCTTGTGATAAGTGCCTTGTTATTTTTCGATTTGAAAGCCTTTTCTACTTGTTTCCACTTGGCGGCATCAATATCGCGGATACCTTCGGGAATTGTAGGATACACTTGAAATAAATCATCAAGATACGAGCGTTGATTAGCATAGTCAATACTATATTGAATCCATTTATTCATGACAATAACCTTTTTCAAAATTTATCGCAAAGGTACGAAATTTTTAGCAGCATACGACATAAAATTGCAAAATTCAACTTATGGTGGAAAATTTGGTGGCATTTCGGATTTGGGTAAGGTAGAAATAGTCGGTGAGGAATTGCTAATTTTACATTGCTAATTGCTAATAAAGTTGTATCTTTGCAAAGCAAAACACTTAACATATTTAGATACACACACAACCCACTATGGAAATTTTAGTTATCATTCTTTTAATCTTCTTCAATGGTTTGTTGTCCTTGTTGGAGATAGCCCTCATTTCTTCACGTCAAGTTCGGCTAAACGCCATGTCCAAGGACCACCGTCGCGGTGTCGGTCGTGCCTTACAACTGATAGCCAACCCCGACAAATATCTTTCAACCATTCAAGTTGGCATCACCCTCATTGGCATTCTCACTGGTCTTTATAGCGGTGATACTTTTGCCGTATATTTCAAAGACTACCTTTCTCAGACTTTTCCCGCCCCCAACCTTATCGGTGTATATGCCGGAGCCATAGCCAAAACAATCATTGTTCTTCTCATCACCTATTTTACCATTGTCCTCGGTGAGTTGATACCCAAAAAACTCGCCATGGCTTACCCTGAAACCCTATTGAGAACACTCGGTGGCTGCTTGAGATTCTTCTCCATCATCTTCGCACCATTGGTATGGATACTCACAAAAAGTATCAACCTTTTTGTCAAAATATTTAGGCTAAACACCGCCCCTGACACCAAAATAACCGAAGAAGAAATCTTAGAAGCCGTCAAAATGGGGGCCAACGAGGGAGAAGTTCAAGATGTCGAACAAGACATCGTTGAGCGTGTCTTTGACTTGGACGATAGAGACGTCGAAAGCGTCATGACACACCGCAATGACCTCGTCTGCATTGACCGCAATGCTACTATCAACGACATCAAAAATATACTCAAAGAAAACCTCTGCAGTTATTACCCCGTCATTGACGAGCATATCGATAAACTTGTCGGAGTCATCTCACTGCCACATCTGATAAACCTGCTCTCTGATAAACCTATGCGTATCACTGATTATATAGAAACTCCACGTTTCTTGCCAGAAACAACAAGCATATACAAAGCCTTAGAAATCTTCAAAACAACACAAGTCTATTATGCACTCATCTCAGACGAGTTTGGAGCGGTGCAAGGTATCATCACCTCCACCGATATTATGGAAGCACTATTGGGAAAAATGACACTCACTGATAAAAACGAAGAAACTATTGTGCAAAACACCGACAACAATTGGACTATAGACGGACAATATTCTTTCTACGATTTCCTCGCCTATTTTGATATTGAAGATGAACAACACGAATTTGAATACAACACACTCAGCGGGCTTCTACTTGATATACTCGAACATGTACCAACTGAAGGAGAAACCATAACTTGGAGAAACTTCATCTTTGAAATCACCAATATGGACGGTGCAAGAATTGATAAAGTAAACGTTACTAAACTACCTACTGAAAAAAATACCAGCAAAGAAGACTAAACCCTAACTACAAAATGTCTTTGGGATAACACAAAAAATACTTGCTCACCGTCTCTGACAATGTCCGATGATTGAGATGGTCTGACAAGTCCTCCAAAGGTCTAACCAAACCCTGCTTGTCCATTATCAATATAGACTCCATCTTCGCATTGTATGCCCTATTGACCATCTCACCATGAAAAACAAAATATTGACTATCTGCCACCGATATATGCAAACAATTGCGAACACGCTCCGCTATCTGAGATAAATAAGCCTCCTCAAAAGCTTGCTCCGAAACCTCTATCTTGAATAAATTTCGCTGATATAGCCGCCTGCTCAATTCCGAAAGAACCTTATCTTCATGCTCCTGCCAACGCTGAATACAAAACCAAATACTATGGTCGGTAATATCCATATAATGCTCAAGATTACCGCATAACTCAAAATCAGAAATCTGACGCTGAGTGCTAAAAAAGAACGACAAAGACGGCGTGAGAAAAACCTCCACACCCAAACTATACAAATAGCGAACACGACTCAAAACTGAAATGAGCATCTGCTCGGCTACATGAACCGTCTTGTGCAAATATACTTGCCAATACATCAAACGACGTGATATGATAAACTTCTCTATAGAATATACAGCCTTTGACTCTGCTACTAAACTGTTGGAATGAACATTCAACATCTGAATGATACGCTCTGAACCTATCACACCCTCAGCGACACCCGTATAAAAACTATCACGGTTCAAATAGTCCAATCTGTCCACATCTAACTGGCTCGATACCAACTGATGAAAAAAATGACGCTCATAACTATCCGTCAATATCGCTATCGTTAAATCTAAACGACCACCCAATTGACGATTCAAAGACTCTATTATCAACATAGAAAAATCCTCATGAGAACAATTGGGTACAAAAAAATACTCCAAAGCATGAGAAAATGCGGTATGCCCTATATCATGAAGAAGAATGGCCGCCAAAACTGCCTCCTCCTCCATACGACTAATAACAACACCCTTATTCTGTAAAGTCTCTATGGCCTTTTGCATCAAAAACATCGCACCTATCGAATGCTGAAAACGACTATGAGTCGCACCCGGATAAACAACATACGTCAAACCCAACTGAGTGATATGACGTAAACGCTGAAAATACCGATGCTGTATCAACTCAAAACACAAAGAACTATTGATGCTGATTAAACCATAAACCGGATCATTAATGATTTTTGTACTATTGCTCATAGACTAATTGAAAAAACGAAAAAGTTCCTTTTCATTAATAACAATACATGCTTTCTTCCCACTTGGCGACAACTGCGGAGCAGACGAACAAAACAACTCATTGATGATATGCTGCATTTCCTCTTGAGACAAACTTCGAGTGTCTCGCTTGCCACTGACCGCACGTGCCCATGAGTGGGCTATATTGCTCCGCCTGCTTATCTTTAAAGATAATAAATTGTTGTTGTATATCTCCAACAACTCCTCTATAAACAGTTGAGGAGAACCTTGAAGGGATAAATCGGCAGGAACACCATTAATTATAAAAGTATTTTTGCCAAACTCCTCTATGTCAAAACCCAATTTATTAAACTCTACCAACACGTCTTTCATCGTTTCTGAATTTTGAGGAGACAATGTAATCGTATCGGCAAACAACAACTTTTGACAACCCACATCCGATTGTTCTATAGACTCCAATTGGCTAAGATAACGGTCATAATAAATACGCTCCAAGGCTGCTGATATTCTTATCAAAACCACACCTGATTTTATCTTCCCTACTATATAATCATCAAACACTTGAAATACCGATGGCGGCTCCATTTCCGCTAAACCAGATGAGTCTACATCTTCTAAGGGCAACAACTGCTCCTCAAACTCAGAGGCAACAGACACCTCAGGAGTATTCTCTTTAATTGACTCATATATGTTCTCCCAACCTTTAACCGAAGTACGAGGTGTCCACGAGGAAGCACCTCCCTGACTATATTTTGCTTCAAATGGATTGTAATTGTCATTGGTGGACGTCAGTGGCTCACGTATTGAACCCAAAGGCTTATAACCACTCATATCTATCGGAGACATATTCTCAAAATCTATATTTGAATGTAAGTTAAACACACCCAAACCATGCTTTACTGTCGCATATAATATCTTATATATCGCCTGCTCCTCCCTAAACTTTACCTCTGTTTTGGTCGGGTGAATGTTGATGTCTATTTGCTCCGGATTTACCTGCAAAAAAATAAAATAACTCGGATAAGTCTTCTCTTGAATCAAACTATCATACCCTGATATTATCGCATGATGAAAATAAGCATGACGAATAAACCTATTATTGACAAACAAATATTGCTCACCCTTGCTTTTTTTGGAACACTCCGGCTTGGACACAAAACCTGAAATCTTGATAATATCACTTTGCTCTTCTATCGGAATCAACCGCTCCTTGTAACTACTGCCAAAAATATCTACTATTCTCTGTTTGATTTTGGTCGGCAACAAATTGTATTCAATATTGTCATTATGATACAATTTAAAATGTATATCCGTATGAACCAAAGCAACACGCAAAAACTCTTCTTGAATATGACCGAACTCTACATTGTCAGACTTGAGAAAGTTTCGACGGGCTGGCACATTAAAGAACAACTTCTTGACCAAAAACTTTATTCATATATTTCGCAACCGGTGCAAGTGTAAATTCAGGATTTTTTTCACCTTTTGGTCTGCCAAGATGAGCCATTAATATAATTTTTGCTCCTTTTTCCTTTAATAAATTTAAAGTTGGCATAATAGCCTGAATACGAGTATCATCCGTAACATTTTTATCAGCATCCAAAGGAACATTTATATCAACTCTTACGAGAGCTTTTTTGCCTTTAATGTCTGTTAAATCTTTAATAGATTTTTTCATTTTTGTCTCTCCTTTTTATATTACCAAAGTACCTTCATTTTCAATTTCGTATGTTCTTATATCACAATTAACATTTAAATCATCAAATACTTGTTTAACTTCATTTTCAACTTTTTCAAAACCGTAATTTTCCGAAACTACAAGTATTGTAGGACCTGCACCTGATATAACACAACCTAAAATATCTTCTTTATTTTGCAATAATTCTTTTAATTCTTTAAAACCGTTTATTAATTTTTCTCTATATGGTTGATGAAGTTTATCTTTAAGAGCTTTTTTCATAGTTTCAGAATCTGCTCTGTATACAGAATCTATAATCATTGCACATTTTCTTATATTAAAAGCAGCATCAGCAATACTTATATTTTCAGGAAGTACAGAACGAGCTATTCTTGTATCAAGTTCATAATCAGGAATTAAAACTGTTATTTTCCAATTTTTAGGCCAATCAATTTTGGAATAAGAAACACTTCCGTCATCTTCCATTGAAGATAAACAAAAACCTCCAAACATAGCAGGAGTTACATTATCAGGATGACCTTCAACTTCTGAAGCAAT
>CALAVA010000019.1 GCA_937892025.1 uncultured Bacteroidales bacterium | reverse complement strand
AGTTCGTTTCTACCTCGCTCGGCAGAAACGAACTGCCAGTATCAACCCAGCCGTACTTGTTGACCTCGCCACGGAAGAACTCGGCACGATTGGTGCCTTTCTCCCAGATTATTTCGGCACGGCGTATAAAACGCTCGTCGTTTATAGCCAGCATACCGCCCTCGCCAGAAATTATATTCTTGGTCTCGTGGAACGAAAATGCGGCAAGATGACCTATGGAACCTAACGAACTTTCACCCCCCCCAATTGTAATGTACTGAGAATCAACTGCTTGTGCAGCATCCTCAACGACAAGCAAATTATATCGATTGGCAATCGACATAATCTTGTCCATATCGCAGGCGACACCGGCGTAATGTACCGGTACGATTGCTTTTGTGCGAGGAGTTATCAATGCTTCAATCTTGTCGGCATCGATATTGGGATTGCGTTCCATACTGTCAGCAAAAACTATTTTAGCTCCCGCTCTTACAAATGCCAACGCCGACGATACAAAGGTATAGCTTGGCACAATCACCTCATCGCCGGGCTTTATTTCACAAAGAATTGCCGCCATTTCCAAAGCGTCGGTGCAACTTGTAGTGAGCAGACATTTTTTGAATCCGTAGCGTTCCTCGAAAAACTTCTGGCATCGCCTTGTATATTCGCCGTTACCAGACAATTTGCCATTGTAAACCGCCTGATACATATAATGAGCCTCTTTGCCCGTAAGATGTGGAAGATTAAACGATATGTCCATATTCAAGAGGGGTTCCATTAATTCATTTTTATCGTTTCAGAGCAGACAGAACCCACTAACCTGCACCTCAACTCAAGTGAAATTTTATGCTACAAAGATACTAATTATTTTTCAATTCTGAAATTTTTTCTGTTCCATTTTTTGAAATTTACCACAAACAAACAAAAACACGTTGATTATAAACACATTATAACTACACATTCGGAATTTATTATCTGATTTGTACCAAAAGACACAGATTGCAAGTAAGATTAGGTTGACAAGCAATCTACAAGAAGAAAACCGCTACACCTACTATAATAATAACTATCGCCCCCACCTTCCGCCAAGTCATCTTCTCCTTGAAGAAAAACCACGACATCAATGGAACAAACAAGTAACTGAGCGATTCTATTATTGAGACCTCCTTTACAAGCACTCCGCGACTTAAACAAAAGACATTCAACACCAACGATGCCGCCATTATCGAGTATCCTCCAATAACCCAACCGTTAAGGTACTGACGAATCCAATTGTCGTAACTTATGCTTGCCCCCTTCTTCAGCAGCATCTGCGCACCGGCGGCCATAAAAACCGAAAATATCACCAGCAGTTTGTACATCATGCCCTTGCATAAATTACGATTCCAACAATAATGACAACAGCCCCGATAATGTTCGACAACGTAATGGCCTCGCCAAATATCAAAGCAGATAGCAACAGTACAAAAATCAAAGATGTTCCCTTGAACATATATGCCTCGGCAATTGGCATACGTTTAATAACCTGTTGCCAAAGCAAAGCATAAACGCCCATTACCCCTACTGCACCGACCAGCCACAAGATGTAGGACAATGACAAAAATTGGTGTTGTGATGCAGATTTTGTGAAAATAGCGGTACAGGCATAAATCAAGTTTATGCCGATGAGGGATAGATACAAAAGAATTTGCTTACTCATAGTCCGTTTGTTCCACTACAACCCAATATCCAGTTTTACGACCTCCGACGCGCTTAATAAGATTCTTCCGTTGCAGTTGCGACAAATATCGCTGTACTGTACGAAATCCCATACCAGTCTTTTGCGCCAAATCCATTGCACTCAACGAATTATTATTCTTTAGCAACTCAACTATTATCTGTTGAATATCAATATGTTCTTTTACGCCATCTTTTACGCCATTATAATCCGAATCTTGTTCAATGGAATAATCAGTATGTTGTCTAATAGTTGCCGAAACCATAAACTCCGTTTGCCTATATTCAGGAGCAGGATTACCGACTTCTGCCATCTCGGAAAAAATCCGGTCAACCCCCTCACCATACTCTTTTACCAATTTATAGGCATGCATATATTGAGCAATCTTCGGATTACGAGAAAAATGCATTTCTCGAATGTTATATGGACGCACCAGTCCAGGAAGAATACCGGGACTTTCCACTGTCAAATGGTCATCAAAAATCTTTACCTGAATGTCGGTTCCAAGAATACTATAATCCCTATGAGCAATTGCATTAACAATAAGTTCCATCCAGCAAAATTCCGGATACTGCATAACCGTAACAAAACGCCCATCCTTGCCCAGATATGTATGTTCCTTGATTTGCGTCTTTACAAATGCTAGAGTCTGGTTCGTCATAGAAAGAACATTACCTGCAAACACCTCATCCTTTACGACATTCATCTCTGTGCCGAAACGCTCTTCTGTACCTTCATAGCGAATAACCCTTACACGGGCACGCTGAAAAAAACGCTGCGGATTATTTGAAAAAAGTAGCACCGCCGCCCCAGTAGGCACATTATGCAATGCTCCCCTAAAATTCTCAACCTTCCTAACATATCCATTTTCTTGCAAAAAGGCATCGCAACCCTTATTATAACCAATCGTATCAAGATATTCTTTCAACAAATTAAAATCAATATCCTCCAATGTTGCATCCACAACAGGAACATCCTCATAATACCTATCCCCTTTTGCATAAACCAATTGCGTCCTCTGCTCAAAATTCAACCGCTTTGATTTGTCACCAACACGGTAATATACCTCATCGGAACTACTTGCATGCACATGAGAACTTTGTGCCACATGAAGAAGAATTACATGGTTTGCATTGCCATTACAGTCAACAACATCAAGGTACTCTGGTGTCACCAGCAAAGACGGCACACAATAATCGTATGAAACACGCAGCAATTCATTTATATGTCCGGACATTCCGTCAATACCAGACACCTTTCCGTCATCCTCGATGCCAAGAGCCACAATCCCACCATCCGCATTTGCCATAGCTATTAAGACCACAGCAAGAGCCTTTGCTTCAATACGGGCGCTCTTTCGGTCAAAAGTTTGATTTTCCTTCTTTGTCCGTAAATCATCTATGTCCACTGTTTTTAACATTGCATCTGTATGTTTTATATGTCATTGCAAATATAGTAAATTACTCCCAAACAATGTAAAATTTAGCATATTTATCTTATTCACTTGAGCGACTGAGAAACAGACAAATTGATGTTGTGATGCAGATTTTGTGAAAATAGCGGTACAGGCATAAATCAAGTTTATGCCGATGAGTGATAGATATAAAAAGAAACTAGACATTGGGATCAACAACTATTTACTTGCAAAATTTATGATTTCCGTCAATTTTATAGCTTGTGCTTCTGTTATATACTTGTCATTAAACAAATTTATAACATGCTCAAACAACCATCTAGAATTTGAGAAAACCTCATCACAAAACAATTCACTTGAAGGTTGATAATGAGAACTTGCAAACAAACCAGATGCAAATATACTAGACATAACACCATCCTTTTCGTCCACAAGAATATTATATCTCCAATTGTTATAATCTTTTCCTAATTTATTATATGACACAAGATTCGTTTCATAAATCGAGTTTACACGATTCTTATTTTGTTTTACATCCGACTTAACATTATCTATTTTACTAAAATAATTTATATCATATTCGTATGAAATCTCAGCATCCAACCATCCATAAGGAATCTTATTTTGTACCTTTGTTTTATTTTGAAAACATTTCTTGTAAAACGATTCTATATCAGAGCCATCGTATTGGACATATTCTTGCGAGAGAAACAATTCGTCTTGCAAGAAACCATAACCTCCCATACCAAAATCAATATATTTGGCATATCCTGTACTATACAAAGTCAAATCTGCTATCGTACAAGGTTTTTCAATACAAGGGACGCACAAACATTTATCATCAACTATAAATACTTCTTCTCTAATATTTTTTATCTCTTTGAAAAAACTTTGCGGATTATAATTACATCCATAGGTATGTACAAAAATAAGCCCAACCACATTATTATCCGTCATTATAAGTTCCTTACAATCCTGTTCGGAAATACACCATGTTTCTCTACTAATGTCAACAAATTTAACATTTGAACCTGCTGTAATTATAGATAACGGGACTACAGGACAAATATTTGCAGGCAGTATATAACAACCAGGATATTGCTTTACAAACCTATATATAATACCACTTGCCCTATGAGCAACAATAGTCTGCATTATTACAAATTAACTTTTGTTCTTATAACGTACTGGGGAGATTTATTTTGATTTATATATATGCGTCCAATGTATTCACCAACCATACCCATCATAAACATTATGACTCCACCAATGAATAATATAGCTGCCATTGTTGATGCATAACCCATTGGAGTATCAGGATGAATAAGTTTCATTATAATAATGCATATTCCATATATAAAACCAAGCAATGAAAAAATAAAACCCAAAAAAGTTGCCAATCGTAATGGTTTCACAGAGAATGCAGTAAAACCATTTATCCACAAACCAATAAGCCTTTTTAAAGAGTATCCGGATTTTCCTTCAATTCTATATCTATGCTTAACATATATTTTACCTATGTTACGAGTAGAGCGGAATACCAAACCACTAATATATGCATAGCAATTTTCAAATTGGACAATCTCTTCTATAAGGAACTTCCTTGCGACATAAAAACTTGTTGGGAATAAATCTTTGGGACAATTCGAAAACCATACAGCCATTTTATGATTGAACCAACTCCCAAATCGTCTAAATCCAGTTTGTCGAACTTGTTGATAACAACCATAAACTATATCGTAATCATTTTGTTCTAGACTATTTATCATTTCCATAAGTGATTCAACAGGTGCTTGTCCATCATCATCCATTGAAATCACATAATCACCAGTTGCATGCCTAAAACCAGCAAGCAATGCAGATTGCTGACCAAAGTTTTTGGCAAAACTAATTCCTTTTATTCTATCATTCCCTTCTGTTAGTTTTATTATCGATTGCCATACGTTGTCTTTAGAACAATCATTAACAAGAATAAATTCATAGTCAAAACGATTTATGTCCATCGTTGAGATAACTTCGTTAACAACTGGTCCGATAGTATGTTCAGAACCATAACAAGGAATAACTATACTTAATTTCTTCATAATTAAAGAGTTTTGGGTTCTTGTCCTTGCTTAATATAATGGTAATTATGATATTCTTTTGAAATCCACTCTTTCTTATAGTCTTCATACATAACTTTCAAATCTGAATAAGCAGGACTCCAGCACAAATCTTTCTTTGCCTTCTCAACACTATAAAGATAACCACGCAAAAGGCCTGGTTTATCTGTACGATTAACCACTTTAGAAACTCCTTTTTCTGTAGCAAAAACCTCTGCCAATACCTTAGTTTCTTCAAATTGGGAATAAGCCTTACCAGATGCAATATTATACACACCAGACACCGAATCTGGAGCATTTATAGCACATTCGATTGCAGTAAGGACATCTTTTATATAAACATGATCTCGTTTTATTGTTTGGTCACCCCACACCTCTATAAGTTCTCCATCAAGAGCTTTCTCAAAGAAAAGTTCAAAAGAACTTTTTTTATAAGTACCATCCTTTTCAAGGAATCCTAATATTTCGCCATAACCATGAACACCTGTTAATCTTAATATGATTCCACTTATTCCAAAATCCTTGTGATAATATGTCACAAAATTTTCAGCCGCTATTTTTGATATAATATATGGAGAATGGTCACCTCTAAATGATATCGGGTCATCCTCTGAAATGATTTCTTTATCATTCACATCATTATAAAGTTTATGTGACGATGTCATCACAAAACGACTAATTCCTTGACCAACACAAAAATCCAACAATTTATAAACCCCAATTGTATTTACTTTAAAAAAATCTTCTACTGGGGTTTCGTGTTCCGCCAAACATGCAGACAAATCAACAACTGCTGTAATCGGATATTTTTTTAACTTTTCAAAACAACTATCATCATTTAGGTCAAAATACATAAAAGGCACATTATGCTCTTCAAAAAACAATTGCACGTTCTTTGATCTTCCCAAGGCTATTATATCATAGCCTTTTTTTACCAAAAAAGGACAAAGGTATCGTCCTACATATCCTGTTGCACCAACAATAGCTATCATAATCTTACTTTTTTATTTCCTTGATAAATAACATACCCGCTTCTATCCGCACTACAAGTAACGCTCTTCAAATCGGGATTTGTAATTTCTAAATTCACAATATCTTTTTCTCTTTCAGTTTTTTGCATAATTGGCAAAAGCCTTTCAGTTTCCTTGCACAAGAAATACACACCAGCACACTTTTTGCATGTAAATTCCGGGTCAGAGAAACTTCCTAATGCAACTTCAATTACGCCTTGCAAGAAATCATATCCAGTAGAAAGTTCTACCAAGTCGCTACCGATAAAATCGCCACCCATCCTTCCGCCAATCTCCATAACAACAATACTCCCACCATCTGTTATACGATATTCGGAATGACTTGCGCCATTCGTTATTCCCAATGCAGTCAGAGCCTTGTCTGTAAGAGTATATATCCTGTCATACATTTCTACCGAAAGGTCTGCTGGCTGATGGTGTTCAAGTTCCACAAAATGCGGAGAACCTGTTGTTACCTTATCTGTAATCTGCAAAGGATAATGCTTGCCATTATAGGAAATAAACTCAACGCTAATTTCTCGACCTTCAACATATTCCTCCACAATCGCCTGCTTGTAGAATGAACATTCCAAAGCATTCTCGACTGCGTCATCAAGTTCCGCCTTGCTGTTAACCTTAGCCACGCCAAGACTTCCTGACCTATCAACAGGCTTGACAATCATAGGATATGTAAAGTCAATAGGTTCAATTCCCTCATGGAGTTGAACCAACTTAAATTTAGGGCAAGGTACACCTGCATCCATAAACACCTTACGCATTTCGTACTTGTTGTTTGCTCGGCATGCAGATTCGTAAGAATTGCCACGCAAACCCATTTTTTCGGCAATGTACGCAGATCGGAAGAGCGTCGTGTAG
>CALAVA010000018.1 GCA_937892025.1 uncultured Bacteroidales bacterium | reverse complement strand
GGTAATAGAAAGTTTCTGTCTGCATCGCAGTAAAGTGTTGTTGGGTGGAACTGATTGAATTCCATATTTGCTACACGGCAGCCTGCTCTGTAAGCCATTGCGATGCCGTCACCTGAAGATACTTCAGGGTTGCAGGTGTACTGGTAAACCTTTGATGCTCCACCGGTACATAGTGCTATAAATTTTGCTGAAATGGTTTCTACGTGACTTGTTTCGTTGTTCAGTACATATGCACCGATTACTCTGTTTCCAGGCAAACCTAGCTTTCTGGTTGTAACAAGATCAATCGCGTTATGGTTTTCAAGAAGAGTAATATTTGGATGCTTTCTTGCAAGAGCTGTTAGAGTTTCCTGAATTGATTTACCGGTATGATCCTCTGCGTGGAAAATTCTTCTGTGAGAGTGTCCGCCTTCTCTGTGCAGATGATATGGAGACTGTTCATCTGTTGCTTTTTCTTCCTTAAGATCGAATGGTACTCCTGAATCAATTAGCCACTGAATTGCATCGTGGGCATTTTTTGCAACAAATTCAAGTTAATATGTTGCACGTTTTTCCGTTTTCGGCTCGTCCAAACACAATAGCAGCCAAAATGGATAAACAAATCTCAAGTGCTGCAAAAAAACAACGTTCAGCCCAACTCATTCAATTATCTGAACAAAAAAGACAGGCTTTTTATATGGAAAATCGTGGGAAAACATTTCCCGTTCTATTTGAACACAAACAAGATAAAGGTTTTATATCTGGATTTACCACAAACTATATAAAGGTAAAGACAGAATACAACGAAAGGCTTGTTAATCAAATTATTGATGTTAAATTAGACGAATTGGATAAGCAATTTATTTTTCACTTAAAACATATATAACCATGGCAAAAATAGAAGAATCTGTACAAAACTCCATCAATTTGGTATGCTCTTCCACTATTATAGAAGGGAATATACAAACCGAAGGGGACATTCGCATTGACGGCAAATTGCATGGCAATCTCAATGCTCAACAGCGTGTTGTAGTCGGTGAACAAAGTATTATAGAAGGTAACATTACTTGTAAAGATTGTGACGTTTCTGGCACCATAAATGGCAACTTGATTGTAAAAGGAATTCTTTCTTTAACATCAACAGCCAAAATTATTGGGGATATTGAAATTGAAAAACTATCCATAGAACCGGGTGCAATATTGTCTGGCAAATGTACAATGAAAACAAACTTTGACAATGAAGGAGCAAAATAAAAACTCCCTTGATGACTATGCCCGCTATACTGCCATTCCTATAGAATTGATTGTCATTATTCTATTGTTCACATGGATTGGACACCAAATAGACCAAAAAGTAAGGTTTGAGATACCAATCTTTACGGTTCTTTTGGCAATAATAGGCATAGGGATTGGATTGTATGTAGCATTAAAATCTTTTTTGCACAAAAAACAAGATAAATAAATTTGGAATTAAAGATTTTATTACTTTTGCAAAAGTCAAAAATTAGAATAGATGTTAAAGAAATTATATTATAAATACCTTCGTTCAATGCTGATTTTCAGTATTGTTATAATAGTCATATATATTATTTTACGTAATTTTGCTCCACAATTGGTTTCGCCCAATCTTCCATATTTGATTGTTATATTTTTGTTGGTTTCAGCCATCACTCATTATCTTATTGTCAAAACAGATGTGGCACGCATAGAGTTCAGACCAGACACCTCCTTAACCAAAGAAGAGCAAATGAAACAACTTACCGCCATTGAACGGAAATTTATTACACATTATATGCTGACAATCACCATTAAATTGCTTGGTTTTTTGGTGTTGTTGGTATTATATGCTCATTTTAATCGTCCTGATTTTTTTAGATTTGCTATCAATTTTTTAGTGTTATATTTCTTATATAGTTTCTTTGAAATTATTTATTTAAAGAAACCCGTTGTAGGGAAATCGAAATCATAAATTTTATTCATCATATAAACATAAACAAAATGCCAAAAATATCAAACAAAGGCAATTTAATGCCTTCATCTCCAATTAGGAAATTGGTTCCATTTTCAGATGCGGCCAAACAAAGAGGGATAAAAGTATATCACCTCAACATCGGGCAACCCGATATTGAAACCCCTCAAGACGCTATGCACAAAATGCAGAATACACCAGTAAAAGTTTTAGCCTATTCTCATTCTGCAGGTATATTGTCTTTTAGAAAAAAATTGGTTGAATATTACCAACGTTTCAATATCAATGTTACCGAAGAAGAAATTATTGTTACCAATGGTGGTTCTGAAGCCATTTTGTTTGCATTCAATGCTTGTTTGGATGCTGGCGATGAAGTAATTATCCCCGAACCATTTTATGCTAACTACAATGGTTTTGCTGTAACGGCTGGCGTAACCGTAAAACCTATCATTTCTTCTATAGACAATGGTTTTGCCTTGCCACCTATTGAAGAATTTGAAAAGGTTATCACGCCTAAAACAAAGGCCATAATGATTTGTAACCCCAACAACCCTACTGGTTATCTCTATTCTCAAGAAGAATTGGGAACCTTGGCAAAAATCGTGAAAAAACACGATCTTTTCTTATTTTCAGACGAGGTTTATCGTGAATTTGCATACGATGGCGAAAAAGTATTTTCAGCCATGAACTTGAAAGAGATAGAACAAAATGTCGTTTTATTAGATTCTGTTTCAAAACGTTATAGTGCATGTGGGGCTCGTATCGGTATGTTTGTTACCAAAAATAAAGACGTTTATAAAACGGCAATGAAATTTGCACAAGCAAGATTAAGTCCGCCATCGTTTGGACAAATATTTTCAGAAGCAGCCATAGATACACCAAAAGAATATTTTGACGCTGTTTTACAAGAATATATTGCTCGTAGAAATATTATTGTTGAACGTATCAACAAAATGCCGGGTTGTATGTGTCCAAATCCTAAAGGGGCTTTTTATGCTGTGGCAAGATTGCCAATTGATGATTCTGACAAATTCTGCCAATGGCTGTTGGAAGACTTCAACTTAAATGGTGAAACAGTGATGGTGGCTCCTGCTACAGGTTTCTATTCTATGAAAGGAAAAGGTAAAGACGAGGTAAGAATTAGTTATTGTTTAAATGTCAATGACTTAAAAGCCGCTATGGATTGCCTTGAAGCCGCTTTAAAAGTATATCCGGGCAAAACTTTATAAAAGTTTTTTAACATGGTTAGGCAATGCTCTCAACAGAGTCATTGCCTAACTTGTTTTTTATGTAAGAATGGTATGTTTGTCTTATAAAAATTGTATTTTGTATTGAATTTATAATACATAAAATTTGAAAAACATTAAAATAAGGAAAATGAATTATGATTGTAAGAACTTTACACTGTAGTAATAATATTGAGAATTATAACATTTGTCTTGACTATGAAATTGTGGGCTTCGGACATCGAGGACCTGTATCTGGAGATAAAATCTATCTTCTACTCAAAAAAGACAGAAAAACATTATGTGGAGCAAGATTCGAACTTGATAATGTAAAAGATGAAAAGCCGTGGGAGGCCGCTGATAGATATGTTCTGTGTTATTCAATAAAAAATATCGAATTTTGTAAATTCTTTGATGTTGAATTTTTAGCCGATATTGGAGGACACTATTGGACACTGAAATATTTGCAAGGGTCTAAAAAATTTGATGACATTGCAGCCAAACGTCTTGAAAAAGAATTCAATAAACATAAATGTGCAGAACGTCAATTTATCGAAATAAAAAATAAAAAATCTGTTGAAACACCCATTGCGGAAATTGATGATGAAGATATTGAAAAACTTATCGCAGAAGTTCCTGAAGCTGAAATTAAAATAATGGGAACTTTTCAGACCATAAATTTTCAAAATGAAACAGATAAATTAAAGGGATTAGAAACTTTAGTGAATAAGAATTTTTTCAATTTGTTTACAAATTATAATCCAGAACGAACAATTCTCATAGCAAAAAATAGGCTATTCAAAACATATATTTCTGACAATATATCAGGTATTTCATCTATACCGGATGCCCTACTTATATCTTTCGATGCAAAAAGAAAACTCTAGATAAGTCTTGTAGAATATGAATGCTATGGCGACAATAAGACCCGGTCATCTGAAAAATCAAAATATTTAAATTCACATATTATTCCTCAACTTATGCAATTTGCCTCCTCGTTCAGCATAATTACAGATAAATCAATACGGGATAAAACCAAAAAAGATTGGATAGCAAAGATAATCGACTATACGTCTGAAGATAAAGAATTTTCTGATAGAATAGATTCGTGGGTAAAAGAAATGAAACCCAACATCTCAACTCGAGCAATTATAAGTCATTTTGAAAAAGAGTTAATGGAAGCATTCGAATCTAATTTACACATTTTCTTAATAATAGATGAATTGAGTTATGAACAAAAAGAAACTATAAAAAATATTATAACCTCATTCAAAGTTGAAAATGGTAATACCGCTGTTTTTGATGCGTCTGTTGTCAAATTGGTACAAAAAATAAGTTTTACTAACCAAGATTTTGAATATGCATTAACAGCTCAATAACTTTCATATACATAAAAAACCACAATATGACAATAGAATATATTCCTCTTCCACAAATGCAGCGAGATATAATGCAATTGTTTTACAATATTGCCCCTACCAAAATTATCTTTGATAAAAAACAAAGAAAAGAACTTTGGAAACAAGCTACTCGCCATGAAAAACTGAATTTCACACAAATTATACGAACAAAAAAATATGCAGATGTAAAAACACATTATTTGCTATAAATACTTAATTATGAGGGCAATTATTCAACGGGTCAATTCAGCGACATTGTTTATCAACGAGCAAATGTATAGTCAAATCAATAAAGGTTTGTTGATATTGCTCGGAGTTGGACAAGCAGACACAGAAGAAGATATCGAATGGTTGGCAAAAAAAATCATTCAACTCCGTATCTTTGACGACACTCAACATATAATGAACTTAAACGTTCAAGAAATTGACGGCGACATTATGATTGTTAGCCAATTTACATTATTTGCTTCTATCAAAAAAGGGAATAGACCTTCTTTTATTCATGCCGCCCCACCCCAACAAGCCATCAAATTGTATGAAAAATTTATACAAAAAATCAAATCTTTGACTCAAAAGAATATACAAACAGGCGTTTTTGGAGCAAATATGCAAATTTCTCTTCAAAACGACGGCCCAGTTACCATTATTATAGACACCAAAAATAAAGAATAAATTTATGCAAAACTTTTTATCAAAAGTGGCGAATTATCTGATAAACAAATATTCTAACAATATTTCAAATATTTGTATTGTTCTTCCGAGCAAAAGAGCGGTGAATCATATCAAAAAAGAATTGGCACACAACTATGGTAAACCTTTTTTTTTACCGACATGCTACTCTATTGACGATTTTTTTACCATATTCTCACCCTATCAAATTGCCACTCCTGAAGAACAATTATTATTGCTATATCGTATTTATACAACACAAGTAAAAGATAAAGAACCTTTGATAAAATTTGCCCCACAAGCAAAAATGATGTTACAAGATTTCAATGAAATTGATTTAGATTTAGTTGATGCCAATGCCTTGTTTAATAACTTACAAGATATTGAAGAAATCAGTTTTTGGAATCGCTCCATCGATGAATTGTCTGATTTTCAAAAAAAACAATATGAGTTCTTTCATAAACTTTATGAGTATTATACCGAATTAAAAAAATGTTTGCATGCAGAAAATCTTTCCTATCAAGGAGATACATATCGTTTTGTTGCAGAAAATGCTGAGGAAATATTCAAGCATACCCCATATACAAAAATAGTCTTTGTTGGCTTTAATGCCTTGTCTAAATCGGAAAAAAAAGTACTAAAAACATTAAAAAACAAAGAATTATTAGATTTTATTGTTGATGCTGATCAATTTTATACTGATAAACACACCCATGAAGCAGGACAATTTATCCGAGAAATACAAGATGAACTATTTGACAATCAGCAACTAAATTTTATTGACAATTATTTTAACCCTAAAGACCCCAGTGAGAAAATAATATCCGTTGCCCAACCGATATTACAAACCAAAATTTTACCACAAATACTTAAACCTTTAAAAGATTCTACAATTATTGTTCCTAATGACGAAACGCTTCTGCCTGCCCTATTGCAGTCTTATGATTGGACAAAGGCAAAGGCGAATATTACCATGTCTTATAATATCAAAAAGACTTTGATATGTCAATTGTTTGATACCATTTTCACGATTGTTGAAAATCAAGAACTATTATCAGAACATCATATCTGTTATGCCACAGACATCAACGCATTTTTCGACAATGGAATCATTAACAGTATTTTAACAAAACGACATCAAGAAAAAAGCACGACAAAAATCTTTTATAACAAAGAAGATTTTCATGAGATATTCACGACAGATAATACTCTTGCTACACTTTGCGGTCAATTGTTTTTTGACGAAAACGACAATGTGCAATTTTTGACCAAACTAAAAACATTTGTCGCCTTATTAAATAATAACCCCAACATCAATTTTGATGATATAGATAAAGAAATATTGCAACAACTTGACCTATATTTTGATAAACTACTATCTCTAATAAGTACAAAAGACGATAATCTTGTTGCAGACAAGGCCTCTCTAAAATTTTTGTTTAATAGTTTTATTACAAATATAGCCCTATCGTTTCAATCAGATGCAGATAATAATCTACAACTTATGGGAATGTTAGAGAGCAGAACATTAGATTTTGACAATGTCATTTTACTCTCCGTCAACGAAAATATTTTACCCAATAATAGCCGCAACAAAACATTTATTCCTTTTGATTTGCGAAAACATTTTGGTATGCAAACATTTGATAGTAAAGACGCTGTTTCTGCCTATCATTTTTATCGACTATTACAACGAGCAAAAAATATCTTTTTGATATATTCTCTTGAAAATGGCAATAGGGAAAGTGCAGAAAAGAGCCGATTTATCATGCAAATAGAACAAGAATTATGCGATTATTGCACAATTGATAACGAATCTTTTAATCTTGATTTTGTAAAAAATACACAAAACCAAGCTATTAAAATTCCCAAAAACCAAAATATAATAAAAACACTATCCAAATGTTCTTTCTCCGCCTCTAACCTCAACGACTATTTACAATGCAATCTCAAATTTTATTTTTCTAACATACTAAAAATCAACGAAATAAAAAATAAACAATATATATCTGACGACACATTTGGGACAGTTATTCATAGGTATTTTGAGGAATTTGATTGGGCAGATTTCAAACTTCCCTCTCAAGATGATATAAAAAATAGGGTTTTGAATTTATACAAAGACCAAAAATACGCTCTTCATGATTTAGAAATTGCCAACAATTATATTATTGTACAAGTTACAATCAAATATATTTACGATTATTTAAAATTTTATAACCAACACCGACAAACCATAGGCAATGTTATAGATAAAGAGAAAAAAATAGAATTATCCATTGATTTACAAAACACTAAGCAGATTAAATTAAAGGGAATATTAGACAGAATTGATGAGCAGAACGGACAAATTATTATCAATGATTACAAAACAGGCAGTATTAAACCCTCCGATTGCTCTATTAAAGATTTAGACATAGAAACTTTGAGCAAAAAACCGAAAACCTTCCAACTATTATTTTACACATATTTGTATAGACAGAGTAAACAATGTTCTAATTTACAAGCAAGAATAATTTCCTTGCGAAATATAAACATAGAAATTCCATTAACAATTAAAGGCCAAACAAACATTGATCAAAATATTTTCAATGAATTTCAAAAGATATTAGAAGCGATTTTTATGGATATGTTTGATATTACCAAAGATTTTGCAATGACTGATGATGAAAAAAAATGTATTTATTGTCCCTATGCAACAATATGTGGAAGAGAAACGACAAATGGATTCTGACTATAATAATTTTATTTTCTGTATATCAGACATATCCTCACAGATATTTAACAATTCTTCCACTGTTTTATTCAATACTTTATGGAAATAAAGTGGACAAATTTCCCTCAAAGGTAACAAAACGAACTTTCGTTGAGCCATTTTTGCATGTGGAATGGTTAAATTTGCCTCATTGATAACCTCTTGATTGAAAAATATAATATCAATATCCATCACTCTATCTTCATAGTGATTGGTTTGGTGTTTGAGTCTGCCCATTGCCTTTTCTATCTGCTGACATTGTATCAAAAGTTGTTGTGGGTTGAATGTTGTTTTTAGCCAAATAGCTTGATTGATGAACAAATTTTTAGATTCAAATCCCCATGGTTCAGACTGATAAAAGGAAGATTTTTTTAATATCTGTCCGACATTTTGTTCCAACAAAACATATAATTTATCATATTTTGTCAAACGATTGTCCAAATTGCCCCCCACCAAAAGAATAGCATCATTTATCATGCCTGAAGTTTTCCTTTTAAAATGACGGTTTCCACTTTATTTTCTCCAAAAGCATAAGGCATAAAATCAACACTCGGTATAGGTTTGGTTATAAAGATATTCGCAATTTTTCCTTTAGCAATCGTTCCCAATTCATAGTGCAAATCCATTGCATAAGCCGTATTTAAAGTTGTAGCATTGATGGCTTCTTCTGGCAACAATTTATATCTGACACAAGCCATTGACAACATTAATTGCATATTTCCCGAAGGCGATGTTCCCGGATTATAATCCGAGGCGATAGCAATAGGCAAACCTGCATTTATCATATCTCTTACGGGTGATAAGGGTAAGTTTAAGAAAAACGCACAACCGGGCAAAATGGTCGGCATTGTTTCTGAATTTTTAAGACAATCTATTTCGACTTGTCCCATTTGTTCGAGATGGTCAACAGAAATGGCTCCATACTTCACACCAACTTGTACACCTCCAGAAACCGCCATTTCGTTGGCATGTATCTTAGGACGAAGACCATATTTTATTCCTGCCGTCAAAATTCTTTCGGTTTCTTCAGTGGTAAAGAAACCCTTATCACAAAAGACATCAATAAAATCTGCTAATCCTTCAGCCGCCACCATCGGTATCATTTCATTGATAATCAAATTTACATAATCTTCTTGATGAGTACGATATTTCATTGGAATACCATGTGCTCCGAGAAAATTGGCTTTTATGGTCAATGAAGATTCTTCTTTCAATCTCCGAATCACACGCAACATTTTCAATTCACTTTCTGTACTTAAACCATAGCCACTTTTTATTTCTACCGCACCCGTTCCCAAACGCATAATAGTGTTTAAGCGTTGCATAGCCATTTCAAACAACTCTTCTTCAGAAGTTTGTGAGGTTGCTTCTGCGGAATTTAATATTCCACCTCCGCGTTTAGCAATTTCTTCATAACTCAAACCTCTCAGTTTATCAACAAATTCTGTTTCTCTTGAATGGGCATATACCAAATGCGTATGAGAATCACAAAAGCAAGGGAAAACCATTTTCCCTTTAGCATCAATAGTTTCTACCGCCGACAATTGTGGCATAGTATCCATTGATCCAAAATCTGCAATTTTCTCATTTTCAATATATAGCCATGCATCATCAAGACAAGGTAGCATTTGCATATCTTTTCCTGCTCGCCATTTAACAGGCTGATGTTCTTCTATTTGAACAAGTTTTTTGATATTTTTAATTAATAGACTCATCGTTATACATATTCTTCTATTAACAACTTTTTTAGTTCTTTCATTCCTTCAGAGGCACCTTTTTGAATAACTTTCACCGTAGAAGGCACAAGCACTTGATTGGGGTCTATTAAAAATATGGGTACATTTCGGGGTACATAATGTATCAACCCAGCGGCCGGATAAACATTCATAGAGGTTCCAATGATAATAAAAATATCGGCTTGTTCACAATAATTTACAGCCTCTTCTATCTTAGGAACGGCTTCTCCAAACCACACAATAAATGGTCGCAATTGTGAACCATCTTTGGCCATATCGCCTATTTTTACCTCCAAATTATTTGAAGATAAAGTTTGTATATAATGCTCATTATTAGGTTCTTTACTACTACACACTTTCATTAATTCACCATGAAGATGCACTATACGTTTTGAGCCTGCTCTTTCATGCAGATTATCTACATTTTGTGTAATAATTGTTACATCAAAATATTCTTCTAATTCTTTTAGGGCAATATGCCCATAATTTGGATTAACAGCAAGCAATTGTTTTCGTCTTTCATTATAAAATTGGGTTACTAATGCGGGATTTCTATACCAACCTTCTGGCGTTGCTACATCTTCTACGGGATATTGTTCCCACAAACCACCAGCATCACGAAAAGTACTAATGCCACTTTCGGCACTAATACCTGCTCCTGTTAAAACAACTAATTTTTTCATTTTTCTCTTTTTTATGAGTTTAACAAAGGAAATTCTGCAATTTGTTCATATATAGGATTATATCCTTTTTTTAAAATAGACTCATACAATTTTATAGATGAAACTAAATATTGTGAAGAAAATTTATCCTGCATGGTTTTCACGGCTGTCCAAAACATATTTTTATCATCCAAACGATTTATACGAGCCAAAGTTACATGTGGGACAAAATGCCCATAATATGGTTTATATCCTATTGATTTCAAAGATGTTTCTATATTTTTATTCAAATCAAACAAAATTTGTTCTGCATGTACCCCTATCCACAAAACATTGGGGTGCGAATGGCTTCCAAAAACGCCCAAATGGGTCATTGTACAATCAAAAGATTTCGTTTTTTCTGTCTGTTCATTGAGCATATAGGATATTTTGGGAATTTTCCATTCAGGAGTATCGCCTAAAAATTTTAAGGTCAAATGCATAAGATGAGGTTGCACCCATGTTGTCTTATCTAATTTACTCATTTTTAGACGTATCTGCTGAATATAATTCAGAAAATCATCATCTAAATGAAAATCAATAGCGACAAAAAGGCGTTTCATCTATTTGTATTGGTTCAGAATTTCTTTGGCCATAGCCTCTCCTAACAAAGCGACTTGTGTCAAATCTGCCATTTTTGCCCCTTGGCGATTATCCACCGCATTTCCCACAGAAAGCCATTGCATTTTTTCTGCCCATTCTGTCATTTTTTTACACGAAGCACTCGCCCAAGTATGCCCACCAAAACAAGCAAAAACTCTGTCAGGAACGCCTCTATGTTCTATTTTTGACATCAAACTTTCTATCAAAGGATATGTTTCCATCATATAAGTAGGGCTTCCCAATGCAAGTCCCTTATATTTAAACACATCAGCAAGAATATATGAAGCATCGGTTGTAGAAACATTATATATTTTCACTTCATTAACTCCACCTTTTACCACTCCTTCGGCAAAGGCTTCAGCCAATTGTTCCGTGTTCCCATACATAGTGCCGTATGCAACAACAACACCTTGTTCTGCCTCATATTTGCTCCATTTGTCATAAAGAGCTATCGTTTTATTTATATCTCTTTGCCAAACGGGACCATGAGTTGAACAAATGGTTTTAATAGTTAATCCTGATAGTTTTTTTATAGCCGCTTGTGTCGGTTTTCCAAATTTACCCACAATACAAGCATAATAGCGTCTCATATCGTCCCAATAACGGTCAGTATTGAGATTTTTGTCCAAGCAACTGCCATCTAAGGTACCAAATGTGCCAAAAGCATCGGCAGAGAATAATATTTGGTCTGTGTCTTCGTATGCCACCATTACCTCTGGCCAATGCACCATTGGAGCCATATAAAATGTCAATCTTCGAGTACCAATATTTAAACTTTCTCCCTCTTTGACTACTAATCTATTATTAGTTATATCAAAATAACCATTTATCATATCAAATGTTTTGGCATTACCGACAATAGTCATTTCAGGATATTTTTGTGCCAATAATCCAATAGAACCGGCGTGGTCTGGCTCCATGTGATTGACTACCAAATAATCTATTTTTTTACCTTGAAGCACAGTGTCTATTTTAGCCAAAAAGCGCCCTATCATACTAATATCAACCGTATCTATCAGAGTAACTTTTTCATCAACTATCAAATAAGAATTATATGCCACTCCATTGGGCAATGGTAAATAGTTTTCAAACAAATGTTTTTGTCGGTCATTTACACCTACATAATAAATATCTTTTGCAATGGTTTCCATATCTTTTGTAACTTTATTTTTAAATTGTTATATCTGATATAAAATAACGAACAAAATACAAAAATCTTATGAAAATAGGTGTTTTATTTTCACACAAATCCATCTGTCAATGCTATAAAAAAAGTAGAACTTGAATATAGTTCTACTTTTTTTGCTTCTTTTTCAATATTTTATAT
>CALAVA010000017.1 GCA_937892025.1 uncultured Bacteroidales bacterium | reverse complement strand
TACCAACATCTCTTACAATAGTGCTTCAACTTCTGGCGGTGGCTTGTATATGGCAGGCGGTACTTTGGTGAACACCATAAGTTCAGACTCCGTAAAGATAAACAATAATAGTGCTACAACTTCTGGTGGTGGCTTGTATATGGCAGGCGGAACCATTAGCAACACCAATCCGAGAATGAGCATTTATGAAAATACGGCTTTGAATGGTGCGGGTGTTTATGCCGCCGCGGAAACAAGCAGTCTATCTAATCTTGTTATTCGCCAAAACACTGCCTCTACTTCTGGTGGTGGTTTGTACGCCACTGGCTCTTTGACATTAGCAGGAGCCACCATAAAGGGCAATCAGGCTAACGGAACGGCTAATACCACTGGTGGCGGTGGTATTTTTATCAATGACGGTACGCTTACCTTTGCGACAACAGCAAGCTATATAGGTCTTGTCAATGAAGGCAATACTGCCAAAAACGGAGCCGGTTTGTATATAGGAAAGTTAAGTAGTTCCAAAATGGCAACCGTAACCTTTACGGTTGCTCCTACCATTGGTTATAATGTAGCAAGTGGCAATGGTGGTGGCATTTATGATTCTACGTCAAATGATATAACATATCCATCGGACTTATCGCTAACAGACAATAGTGCAGGCAATGGTGGTGGTTTATATAAGGTACTCTCTAATACAGCAACACTTAATGGTGTATCATTATTGAGAAATACGGCTACTAACAATGGTGGTGGTATTGCTGTATATGGTGGAACTTTAGAGTTTGCTTCTGGAACAAATACCATAGGTGGAAGTTCTGCCAATAAAAATGAAGCCAAAAATGGAGCCGGTATCTATGTCTATGGTGGAACGGTGAACTTCGATGTTGCACCTACTATTTCTTACAATACCGCTACCGATTCTGGCGGTGGCGTATGTATAGGTTATTCGGGAACACTCGCCGTGAATGCAACAACTTCCATTTTTAGTGATACAGCCAAATATGGTGGCGGTATGGCTATGGGTGGCGGTACCCTTACGGCAACAACGGGTTCGGATACCTTATTGAGAATCTATAACAATGTAGCAGATTCGGGTGGCGGTTTGTATTATTTTAAGGGTACTATCACTGATGCGGGTCGCACAAGTATTGCCATTTATAACGATTCCGCTCACTATGGCGGTGGCGTATTTATAGGTAGAACGGCTTCTAGTAGTATAACTTTGAACAACCTCATGGTTCGGCACAATAAGGCCATGTATGGCGGTGGTATTTGTCATTCAGGTTGGACATCGACTACTTCTGGTTATGCCACTAAGGTGAGTGGTGCGGTTATCAAAGGGAATGTTGCTGTTAAAGAAAGTGGTGGTGCTACAGGTGGTGACGGCGGTGGGCTGTATAATGCCTATTCTTACCTTACATTGACAGGCGTAAGCATAGAGTCAAATGAAGCCGAAAATAACGGCGGTGGTATTTATGTGGCGGATAATAGCACTACGCTTAATTTTGCTACCCCGGCAAGCACCATCGGTGGTTCAGGAACGCCCAACACTGCTGTCAACGGCGGTGGCATCTATATGGCAGGCGGTGCTTGCACTACGGCGGTGACGACAAGCGTCTCTTACAATACCGCTTCAAACAATGGTGGTGGAGTTTATTCTGCAGGAACAACAACAATAAATAGTGCATTTACAAGTAATAATAATACGGCCATTAATTTTGGTGGTGGTATGTATGTTGCAGGGACACTAAATATTTTAGGTACACCTACTATAATCAATAATTCTGCAAAAGGTGGTGGTGGAATTTTTTATGCAGCCAGTTCATCTCTTACTATCGGTACAGCCGCTTCGCCACAAAATCTTATTGTAAAAGGGAATGAGGCCACAAGTACAATGGGCTATGGTGGTGGTGGACTTTATACAAATAGTAATGGTACTTTGAGCGTTTATGGAACAAGCACTATAGATAGTAATTTTGCAACAAAAGTCTATGGTGGTGGAATTTATACTACCACAGGAAAAATCTATTTTTATGGAAATGCGACAATAACCAGAAATAGTGCTGCTAATGGTGGTGGTATTCATTTTAATAGTGGTAATGCAGGGCTTGTTGTTGGTACAGATGCTTCTAATCCAGCAAATCTTATTGTTACTAATAATAAGGCAACCTCAGGGAGAGCAGGAGGTATTTGTGGTTATGCAAATATTACTTGTTATGGAAACTTGACCATTGAACATGATAGTGCCACAACTTATGGTGGTGGTATTGATAATAATGGAACTATAGATGTTTATGGAACAAGTTCTATTCGTTATAATAGTGCAAAAACAGACGGTGGTGGTATTTATAATAGAGGTTCAGGCAATATAAAATTCCGCAAGGGTGCGACTATAAGTAATAATTCTGCCGGAACCAATGGTGGCGGTATCTATACTAATGCTGGTAATATTGCTTTTGACGGGACTACTTCAACGATAGGTGGTAGTTCGGCTAATAAGAACACGGCTAAAAATGGTGGCGGTATCTATATAGATGGTAGTGGTACGATAAACTTTAGTGCTACTACAAATATAGCCTATAATACGGCCACAACAAATGGTGGTGGTATTTATACCTCAGCCTCTACCTTAAATTTACGCAATAGCAATATTCATCATAATACTGCTGGTAGCAATGGTGGTGGCGTTTATGTTAATGACGTTCAAGATGCGGGCAATTATGCTGCTCAAAAAATAGTACAAGTGGGTGGTTTGATGACCATTACCAATAATACGGTTAATTCAGCCGCTAACAATTTGTATGTTCGTAGTCGCAATAACATTCATTTTGTGGAGACAATGAATGCTTCCTCTGTCGTTGGTATTTATTGTGATAGGAGTGCAAGTGCTTATCCTCCCTTTGGTACGGGCAATATTACAAAATATGGTATGCGAAATGACGACTTGTTTGGGAAAGTAGATTTTAGTCTAAATAATTCGATAGACAATCCTGATAAGTTTATCAATGACCTTACACATGAGGTGGGTGAATTTACTGATACTAATCATGTAGAGGCAGGTGGTTATCCAGCAAGTTCTGCTCCGGGTATGGCAAATCAGAAAGCGACTGCAGGCACGAATCAAGATGCGGTAAAATGGAAGTTTATCCAATTGCCTATCATTCGCATTAGTGGTCCTTCATCAATATGTTCAGGCAGTAAAGACACTTTGTATGCCGAGGCTGTACGTTCAGCGTTTGTCAGTCATACATGGGGTGGAATAACCCATTCAGGGACAAGTGTAAGTGGTAGCGATTCATTTTTGGTTATAACAGAAGGTGGCAGATATTGGGTTGCTTCAATAGATACGTTGAATTGCACGGCTTATGACACGATAACAGTCATACATTCCTCTCCTCGTGCGACAATAAGCCATACTGATTTGTTGTGTAATGAGGATAAAAGTGGTGTTATAGAGCAGGGAGCGATAACAGGTGGTGGCACAATAAACGAGGCTACTTGGACAATGCCCAATGTTAGCGGTGGTGATTCAGTAGTACAAGCCACGGCTTCAAGTAAACGTTATGAGCAATTGCGTGCAGGGACTTATAGGTTTTATTCAAAAGATGAATATGGTTGTGAGTTTAAGGATACGATTTCCATTACTCAACCCACCAAATTGACAGATAGTATCTCTCAAGATTCGACGGTATGTTATTTAGCGAAAGGTTCGGTATCCGTAAGTGTATCAGGTGGCACTCTTCCTTATACCTATCAATGGTTGCGTATGTCAAACAATACTTTAGTAGGCAATCAATCGACGGTAACTAATTTGGATACAGGTTATTATAAGGTAATAGTCAGTGATGGCAATTCTTGTACGTTGAGTGATAGCATTAAGGTATTATCGACCGTAATGCCGGAGATAATGATAACAGAGGTTATAAGTGAGACATGTAAGTCGAGCAATGGTCGTGCAAGTATAGTTGTCAATAATGGCACTTATCCAATAGATTATAGTTGGGGTTCAGGGAGTAGTATTTTGAGTAGTGATTCCGTGTTGCAAGGTGTATCAGGTGGCACTTATCGAGTTCATATTTCAGATAAAGACGGTTGTATAGCAGATACGAATGTAGTGATACCTTCTCATCAAAATCTCGTAGTAACAGGTCGTACAACTCCAGAAACTTGTCATAGAAAAGATGGTACTATAACAGTAACGGCGACGACAGGTTATCCACACACTATTTCTTATCATTGGACATCATTGTCTGATACTACATCGACTTTAACTTCTTTGACTTTCGGTCAATATCGTTTAACGGTAACGGATACTTTTTGCCGGGTAGATACTATGTTTGAAGTGCAACATGTGGATGGTCCTACTGCAAGATTTGATGATGATGGACATATTATTCCATGTATAGGAATGGGACAGACTATTTCATTTTGGAGTACCTCTCAAGGTAATATTGTCAATTACGAATGGACATTTGGAGATACAGCAAGTGGCTCTTCTAATAGAATTGTAGGAGCCAATATGGATTCTGTTAGCCATTTCTATTCAACTGCAGGAACTTATGATATAACCCTTATCGTTACAGATAGTATCGGTTGTATTGATACCGCAGATGTACAAGGACATGTTGTTATCGATGGTCCAGTGGGAACATTCGCTTATACACCATTGTCTGGTTGTATCAATGATTTACGTGCAGAATTTACGCCTACAGTAACTAATGTGGATACGGTTATTATTTCTCCAGATGGTGATACTCTACTTGCTTTCACTGGTACAGAGGCTTATAATACACAAAGATACACTTATGAAAAAGCAGGTATTTTCCTTCCATCTTTCTCTTTGATAAAATGGACAAATAAGCCTGATGGAACTTTGGAACGTTGTGTTATACAATGGCAAGGAAAAGATACCATTTGGGCAATAGAAATGCTTCCTGATTTTGATATAGATACGTTATATTGTTTGGGTGTTCCTATTACATTCCCTAATACCACACAAATAAATCCTAATGTGTTGAGTTTGGATTCTGCAAAATGGGTTTTCTATAATGGTGGTGATACGTTGAATATGATAGATGGTCAAAAACAATATGATTCTGCTGGTACTTATAGAGTTTCAATGACAGGATATACAAAAATGTGTTCACAAACAAAGAATTATGATATAGAAGTAATGGATGTTCCAGATTTAAGGTTCTTGCCTGACCAACAAGACATTTGTGAAGGTTGGGAGGTTGATTTTATAATGGATACTACAACTTATGATGATATGCAATATGCACGTATGGTGGATTGGCAATGGACTTTTAACGATGGAGAGCAATTGACAGGACATCCTGTTACTCGGGAATTTGCACAATCTGGAAAATACATTTTTGAAGTAGATGTTACTTATACTCCGAAAAATTGTGTAAAAAAATATGTTGATACAGTGGATATTGCGGTTCATTCTTCTCCAAATGTAGCCTTTACACCCAATCCGACAGAAGCCAATGCCGGTGAAACTTTCAACTTTGCAGATGCTTCTACACCGGGAGACGGTCGTTTGACAAATTGGCTGTGGAATTTCGGCGATGGCAATACGGATTCTTCCGGAGCAAATGTTAATCATGTGTATAAAAATACTTCTGGTTATATTACTATCACTTTGGTGGTAACCGATGAATATGGTTGCAAAAGCACTGCCGAAGAACAAGTATTGGTAACAGAAAGCATGGCTTTCCCGAATGTCTTTACTCCAGAAGGAGAATGCACCGAAGCACCTTGTCGTTTCCGTCCGATTGAAGATAAAGGTTTCTTTAAAGAATTGAAAATGGAAATCTACAATAAATGGGGTGCTTTGGTTTGGAAAAATAGTTGCAAAGACCCAGATTGCCCATCGTCAGCAGGAGATTTCTGGTGGGATGGTCGCAATAAACAAGGTAGTATGGTGTCTGATGGAGTCTATTATTGGGTTATCTATGGAGTGCCATTGTCGGAAACAAATACAATTATCTTGAATGGTTCGGTAACAATCATGAAATAAATAAAATCAAAAAAGAGGTTCTAAAACAGAACCTCTTTTTTTTGTACTTGTAAGATACACTAAAAAAGGCACCTCATGGGGTGCCTTTTTTTTAGTATGTGATATTTGTTATCTCTTTGTAAAAGTTGCTGTGTAATTCATTGGCTCTTCCCCTGTAAAAGAAATCTTATACTTAAATGTAAGCAATTTATATGTTCCATCATTGCTATAAGTTGCAGTACCTGTTATTGTGCCATTTTCACCACCCAACGTTATATTTAGTGGTTCTGCCTCTAATGTGGCAACATTTTTTGTTCCCTTAAGTACTATTGTCCAATTGTTGTCGTATAAATTATTTATAACAAGAGCCCCTTTTCCACTTGCAGACTCATTTACTGTTACATTATACGTTTCAGGATCTCCACCTAAATCATCATCAATTTCACTTACAGTATAAGAACCGAATAATTTTTCAGCAGAAATAGTTGCAACTCTTTGTGCGGTAGCAATATTACCAGCCTCATCACTTACGCTATAAACCAATGTAGCACTATCAGCAACATATTGAATACCATCTACGCTAATATTAGCAGTAACATCACCATCTTTTTTGTCGTTTGCGGTAACATCTTTCAATGCTGCTTCTGTATCACCTAATTGGAAAACAGGAACTGTTGCATCTGTTGGCAATGTAATTTCTGGAGCTGTAATGTCATCTTTACAACTTGTAAAAGCAAAAGCGATTGCTATTACGACTGTCGATAAAAAAACTTTTTTCATTTTTGATAAATTTTAAATTAGTACTAAATTTTATTTTATTTTTATTGCTTTCAAATTTGCTTGCAAAAATACAATAAAAAAACACACCATTATTTTTTTTGCGATTTTTTTTTACAATTTTTGTTATATTTTTTATCAATCACCTTCTGTATGAATGTTAGAATTCAAAACGTAACTTTACATTAAACATTCTCGGCAACATATAGTTTGGTATTGCATAATATTGATTATCAATATCAGACACCCAAAGATAAGACAAAACATTATAATAATTGAATAGGTTTGTAATTTCAAATGACAAAAAAGCGGCATTTATAAATTTGAAAGGATTTTTTTTGCCGACATGTGTTGCTTGATTCAAAAATTGCCACGAAATACCTAAATCTGTTCTAAAATAAGCCTTAGAGCGTCTATCATACACTCTTTTGTCTTTAAAACTATAGGGCAATGGAGTGGCATAGACCAAATTGACATGTGCCTTTATCATAGGCAATCTCGGTATTCTATCTTGAAAGAAGAGATTGATACTAAATCGTTGGTCGGTAGGTCTTGGTGTATAAACCTCATTGTCTATACTTTCGATAGATCGGAAGAGCGTCGTGTAGGGAAAGAGTGTAGATCTCGGTGGTCGCCG
>CALAVA010000016.1 GCA_937892025.1 uncultured Bacteroidales bacterium | reverse complement strand
GGTGCAATGGATTATACCATTTTCGTTGCAGCAGGGTCTGAGGCTGTTGCTGCAACGATAATGGTATAATCCATTGCACCATAATCTGTTAATGTTTTTACAATATTGGCAATAGTAGAACCTTTTTGTCCGATAGCAACATAGATGCAATAAACAGGTTCTCCTTTGTCATAAAACTCTTTTTGATTGATAATTGTATCAATGGCAATAGCGGTTTTACCAATTTGACGGTCGCCAATAATCAATTCACGTTGCCCTCTACCAATTGGTATCATAGCATCTATGGCTTTTATACCTGTTTGAAGCGGTTCTTTTACGGGCTGTCGGAAAATTACTCCCGGAGCCTTACGTTCCAATGGCAGTTCGTAGGTTTCACCAGTGATAGCCCCTTTGCCATCAATAGGTTCGCCTAAGGTGTTGATAACGCGTCCTAACATATTTTCATTGACTTTGATAGAGGCAATTCTACCGGTGCGACGACACATATCGCCTTCGTTTAAATCTTTGGAATCTCCAAGTAAAACGACACCGACATTGTCATCTTCAAGGTTTAGGACTATACCTTGTATGTCTGCCTTATCAAATCTAATCAATTCACCTGCTTGAGCATTGGTCAATCCGTAAACACGGGCAATGCCATCGCCAACTTCTAAGATAATACCAGTTTCTTCTAATTCACTTGCATTAGAAAAACCTGATATTTGTTGTCTTAATATAGCAGATACTTCTGATGGTTTTATTCCTCCCATATTATGTATTATTTTTGTTATTATTTCGTTTGATTTTATTTATTTATTATCAATGTTTTATTGTCTAAAATTTTTCCTTTTTTGTTGATTATTTGTACTTTGTATTGTCCAGCGGCAAAGTTGGACGTGCTTACAATCTGTTTGTTTGTTGTTTCTCTGTTGCCACCAATGGTTTGAGTGTATAGTTTTTGCCCTTGTGTGTTGAGTATTTGCAAAATAACTTGTTCTGTATTTTCTGGCAAATTGTATTCAATGCTAACTTGCCCATTGGCAGGGTTGGGGGCAATGGAGGTGATAATATCGCTTGGTTCATCTATGATGATTAAAGAAGAATCGTATTCAAGGATAAAATCTTCTTGTGTAATTGCTCTATACCCATCGGAATGAGCCGTAATGGATAGGGTATAAGTTGTGGCTTGAAAAGGGATAGGTATAAAAACAAAACTATCTGTTCCAATGACATTACCTTGAGCATCATACCAAACATAGTCGGCAGGCTCCCCAATGGTTACAGCATACAATGTAGTACTATCATTAACGATAAGATTTACATTGCCTTGTATCTCTGCTTGGAAATATCTGTCCATATTTCGTGTGCAATTATAATGCTGACCACCTGCTATGTTTCCCTCGGCTTCATAAAGAATGATGTTGAAAGTGAAAACACTATCCAAAGGAATGGTATCGGCATAGAAATGTACTGTTGTTAAGATTGTTCCATATTGTTCAGGAGCCAAAACCATTGGCAGATTGAAATTATCAAAATCGGTGATTCTTAAGGTATAAATATTGTCTGTACTATCTATCCAAATAGCCCCTGTAACATCATCTCTTTGAGCAGCAGAAATAATATTATCATCAAAAGAAAGTTCTATATCTGCAAAGGAAGAAATATTTTCACCTTGATTGTTTTCGGTTACTGTTCCGCCCAAATTGACGTATCTGTTGTTTTCAGTAGGGTTGCCAGTTCGTATGACTGTTTTGGAATTTGTGCTTTTGATAAAATAGATATTGACTTGAGCAACATTGTTGTGATTTTTAATCATTTCATATACACTTGCATGAGTCTCGTTTTCATGGTTGATAGTATCATTGTCGTGTACACGAGCGAGGAGGCAAAAATGCCAAGGGTCTCCTTGAAAGTTTGTACAGCCCGCATAGTCATAGCCAGAGGGTGTTGTCCAAGGTATTTTCATTACGATGCTACTATCAGCAGGAATGCTTGGTATGCTTATGCCATTGGCATTGCCGATAATACCACCTTGAGGCAAGCCGCAGGGGAGGAGATTTTCTCCTGTCCAGCTTTCACTCCAATAGTCATTGATACCCGCCTTTGCCCAATTGAGGAATAGTTTTTCAGAGCCAATGGAAGCGTATGTGCTTCTGTTGTGGATACGCACACAGACCTTGTAGGTTGTGGCATCTGCAGGGTTTTCAATTTTACGGCCGATAGAGTCTTCTAACCAAATGTCGGGACCATACCAAAGATTGGTTTCCATATTGGGTTCTGTGCCATCATCAGAGATGTCGTCTTTGATATAGAGGTCAATTTTTTCATCCATTGCTTTTAATCCAGCAGCGTATGCATCTACCAAGCCAT
>CALAVA010000015.1 GCA_937892025.1 uncultured Bacteroidales bacterium | reverse complement strand
GTTTTTGGTTATTGTGCGGTAATACATACCCTTTTCTGATTTCTGAAAACCTTTGTAAGGACCACTCTTACAAGAAGAAAGTATAAAACTTCCTACAATCATCAATGTTACATAAAATGTTATTTTTCTCATTTTTTTACTATTTTTTATTAATATTTACTAATTTTATTTTACAAATCAAACTTGTGGCTCCGCCTATTTTATCTCCATCACCCGATAGCCCATAGGCCAAAAAAGAAGGAATGATAGCGTTGGCAGAATCTCCCTCATGCATCAGTTGTAGCAATTCATGAAGACCAACAAAATCTTCCGAACGGTTCACTTGAAATGTTTTGATACTATCTTTTTGGCTATCAAAAATAGATACGCCTGAGGGCAGGCTAATAGACCCCGATATGCTAACTATATCTCCCGATTGGGGCATACTACTATTTTCGTGAACATTGCTTAACTCATAAAGCAAGCCCGAAGGGGTTTGTTTTAAATGCCAATCGTAACGTTTGGCAATGAGTTGTATGTCTGCTTTTTCACGTCTTGCTATTTCTCTATGCACGTCGGTGGGCATTTGCTGTTTGTTCTTTTCTTGTGATAACGCAAAAACTTGTGGATTTTCTCTTTGACAAGCGAAAAACATAAATAATGTTAGTATGCAAATAAATTTTGTTAATCCCACGGTGCAAGCAGTTCTTGTTGGTATTGTGTAAGTAAAGTTTCAAATTTAGCAATTGTTGTTGGCATGTCCTCATAAGAATTGCCTCCTGAGGCATTTTTATGCCCACCACCATTAAAGTGTTTGCGGGCAAAACTATTTACATCAAAATTGCCTTTAGAACGAAAAGAAATCCTTATTCTATCATCTCTTTCTGTAAAAAATGCCGTAAACCGAATGGTTTTAATGGATAAACCATAATTGACAATACCTTCGGTGTCGCCTTGTTGGTAATGAAAATCTTGCAAATCTTTTTTCGTTAAAAAAATAAAAGAAGTGGCATATTCTTCCTTTATATGTAGCCGTTGGCTTAAACAATAACCCAACAGACGTATGCGACTTTCAGAAAAAGTATCATATACAAGCCGATGTATTTGTTCACAATCTATTTTGTGGGCAACCAAGGCGCTGACAACACTATATGTAGAAGGATTGTTGCACGAATAACTCAAAGAACCTGTATCTGTAATGATGCCAACATATAGACATTCGGCCATTGATTTGGTGATATAGCAAAAACCATCCATCTTTTCGGCTATAAAATGATAAATCAATTCGCAAGTTGAAGATGTGTTTGTAGAATCTGAATAGAAAATATCAAAATAAGGCATGGGGTCTATATGGTGGTCTATAAGTACTTTGAAAGTTTTTGCTTCCGACAATAAGGGTTCCAAAAGACCTACTCGATTAAAAGCATTGAAATCTAAACAGAAAATCATGTTTGCTTGTTCTATAAAACGGCGACAACTATTGAGGTCTTTTGTCGCTATGTGAATTTCTTCACTTTGTGGCATCCATGATAAATAAGAAGGAAAATCATTGGGAGATAATATTTCCACTTGATGTCCATTTTGTTGGAAAAACATTTTTAACGCCAAAGCCGAACCGATAGCGTCACCATCAGGATTATAATGAATGACAATGGCTATCTTTTGGGGGATTGATAATCTTTGCTTTAAAATACAAATGTCTTTCGGTTTCAAATTCTCCTTATTTTTATGATAATTGCAAAGGTAACATAAATCTTTTAAATAAGAAAAGAAACAGCAAAATAATTTCTTTGTATAGATTCATCGCTAACAACACACAGATGTTTTCTTTTACAAGAGTTTATTTAAACATCTTTGGTGGGTTTTAAGGGATTGAAACGAGATAATTTGTTAAACCATTGTTTTATCAAAGACAAATCGCTCAATCCTGCTTCTGTAGAGGCTTTGTAGATGAAAAATATACCCAAGAGCAATAAAATGATAGAGGCAAACCATACGCCTAAAAATGGAGAAACAGTGCCGATACGAGCCATACGTTCACCCGTTGTGGTAAGCACCCAATAAATGACAAAGATAAAAACAGAAACCGTTAGCGGAATGCCCAAGCCACCCTTTCTGATGATGGCTCCCAACGGACAACCTACAAAAAATAGCAACAAACAAGCCAAAGATAAGGAAAATTTCTTGTGCCATTCTATTTCATAACGCCATTTGTGACTGGCTATAGATTCGTATTCCATCAAATCAAATTCTGTAGCACCTGTTCCATCGCGAAGGTGTTGTATGGCATAAGAATATTTGGTGATTTGTTCGTCCAAAGTCAAAGGGCGTACACTATCTTGGGGGGTGATAGAGTAAGAGGAGACCAAACTATCATTATAATCGCGGTGTATGTATATGATACGGTTCAACAATTCATCGCCTCGATGTCTATCCATCGCTGACAATTCTTGGCTCATCGTATCTATAAATGTGTTGAGTTGTAACACATTCAACATCTCATAATTGTCTTTGTAGAAGTCTTCGCCTATGCTTTGCCGTTGAAAGGAGGACAAGTCAAAACGTATTTGCTGGCTTTTGAAAACACCTCGTGTCAAAGGCAATTCAGAGGCTTTTAAGGTAGGGTCATAGTTTCGGTTCTCATCATAGATAAATCCGTTTTCTAAGGTGAACAACAGATAGTTTTTGTCTTCTGTCATTTCCATGGTCCCTTTTTGAGCATAGGTCATTGTTGTATAACCCGTGTTCCGTGTGTGGTCATAAATAATAATGTCATGAATGGTTTTGTTGTCTGTTTCTTTTTTCCCGATACGGATAATATAATTGTCTATATCCCGATAAAAAATGCCCTCTTCTATATTTAAGGCGGGTTTTTGTGCTTGAATATCATGTAGTAGAGTGGTGAATTTAAGACTCATATAGGGAACTACATTGTTGGTGAAAACAAAAGCCATACAAGTAATACCGATAACAAAAATAAGAATAGGTTGAATGATTCTATACAATGAAATACCGGCAGATTTCATGGCGGTCAATTCATTGCGTTCTGCCAAATTGCCAAAGGTTATCAATGAGGATAATAACACACCAAGTGGCAAAGCCATAGGAACAAACGTAAAAACGCTGTAAAAAAATAATTTTCCCAGCGTTAGAATATCCAAACCCTTTCCCACTAAATCGTCTATATATTTCCATAGGAATTGCATGATAAAAACAAACAAAACCACAAGAAAAGTCAAGAAAAATGGACCTATATAGGTTTTTAGTAGAAATTTGTCATTGACTTTCATGACATAAGTTTGTAAATGTAAAAATAGACTTAATAATCGCCCAAAGTTTCTTCCAATTGACTTAGAGCATTGGTCAATTGTTCATCATTTGGAGCCGAGCCATGCCATTTGTTGTCGCCTTGCATAAAATCAACACCATAGCCCATTTCTGTGTGCATTAAAAACGCAACGGGTTTGCCTTTTCCTGTGGCTGCTTTGGCTTTTTGCAGATTGTCCAACAAAAGTGCCATATCGTTCCCTTCACCTACAATGACCTCCCAACCAAATGCTTTGAATTTGTCTTCTAAATTGTCCAAAGAAAGCACTTGTTCCACAGAACCATCTATCTGTTTGTGATTATAATCAACGGTGAGAATGATGTTATCCACATGCTTGGCCCCTGCATACATAAAAGCCTCCCACAATTGTCCTTCTTGCAATTCTCCATCACCCGTTAATACATAGACCAAAGAGTTGTCTTTGTCCATTTTTTTTGATTGTGCCATGCCTAAGGCAACAGAAACACCTTGCCCCAACGAGCCTGAAGCCACTCTTATGCCGGGTAAATTATGTTGATTGGAAGGGTGACCTTGTAGCCGAGTACCCAATTGTCTAAAGGTGCTTAATTCTGATACCTCAAAATAACCACGCCGAGCCATAGTTGCATATAAACACGGAGTAATGTGTCCATTGGAAAGAAAAAATACATCTTCATGATGACCTTCTATACTAAATTGCTCAGGATTGATGTGCAATTGTTCAAAAAATAAGGCAACCATAAAATCTGTACACCCCAAAGAACCGCCCGGATGCCCTGATTGTACACCATGAACCATTCTTAACGCATCTCTTCTAACCTGTGTTGCAATCTTTTGCAATTGTAAAACTCTCTCTTGTGGTATCATTTTTTTGTTATTGTTAAAGACTTTGCAAAGGTAGCATAAAAACCAATATCTTTATCCGGAAACAAAGAAAATTTAGTCTAACAAACATAAACCCTTTTCTCTCAAAAATAACGACTCTGTTTCTGTTGCTTATCTTTCTTCCCGCAATTGATAAACAAGTGTTCTAATGGATTGGGCAATTTCAAAATCTGAACGAGAGTCTGCCAAAAGTTCTTCGTTTTTGATAACATGGCTAACAATGACGTTAAATTCTGCATTGCGTTGCTTGAAAAATTCGTCTGGTAAAAATATCTGTTCTATATTTGTTTTTATTTTTAATGATTTACGTAGCCGTGCAAAATTATAGAAAAAGTTTGAGTTTTTTCCATCAAAAAAAATCGGCAAAATATCGTGTCCATATTGTTTTGCCTTGCTGATAAAAGTCTTTTTCCATTCTAAATCAACAATTTCACCTTTTATTTTCCTTGAACATAAACCTGCTGGGAAATAGAGGATAGTATCATTTTGCGAAAATAGGTCTTCTATGTTTTGAAACAATTCTCTTGCATTCTTTTTGGTCTTATTGATGGGAACAAAAACAGGTTTAAGGTTAGAAATATACATTAATAAGTCATTGACGGGAATTTTTACTGCCTCTCTGAATTGAGAAAATAGACTGATGAGGGCAATGCCGTCAAAACCACCCAATGGATGATTGCTGACAATAGTTAGTTTGCCATCTAAGGGAATCCTTTCTTGATGAATAAGATTGAATTTTACATTAAAATCACGAATGAGAAAATCTGCAAAATCTGCACCTTGATAAGAATGCCCTTGTGTTAAAACTGCATTTATG
>CALAVA010000014.1 GCA_937892025.1 uncultured Bacteroidales bacterium | reverse complement strand
TAGAGAAACGCCTGCAAAACAATTGCGAAAATTGCCCAAAGAAGAAATTGAACTAATCGCTGAAAAAGTGAAACAATTAGGTATAAAAACTTTGATATATTGATGAAAACCGCTAAAATAGACCTTGAATTTGCCAAAATGGATAATGAATACAATATCCATGTCATTATCAATGCTAAAATGAGGAAACAACATCTCCGCCTTTTGGTGGATACAGGTGCTACACATAGTTGCATCGCAAGCCATGTCATTGATAATTGGGATAAACAAGAAACAGAAGATGTTGATACATTGTTAAATCTCAGTGAAGAAGTTACAGATGCGGATAAAAAAAAGATGATAAAAATACCACGTCTGCAAATCGGAAGTTTTTATATTAACAATTATTATTTTTTGGCAACGGATATGGCACATATCAATATGATGTATCAACAGATGAATATACAACCGATAGATGGTTTGATAGGCAGTGATATTCTGTTGAAATATAAGGCATTAATGGATTTTTCCAGAGCAATTATGATATGGCAACGATAAATGTTTTACCTATTGATTGTTAGAATATAGACGGAGATATAACACCGATAAAATGAGATAGAAATAAACATTTTGATGTTAAAAAGTTGGTAAAACAATTCATTTGCCAACTTTTTTTTTTGATAAATTTGCAAAATTAGGTTTTTTATATTTGTTAAATTGGGAAGAAACAGAATATATGGCAAATAAAATGCGAACAACAAAGCCGACTTCTACAGCAAAAAAAGAGCAAGAGGTTGTTCTTTCTAAGGGAGAAGGAAAGGCTAAAAAAAATAAGAAGCAAACCTCAACGGCAAAGAAAGCCAAGGTAAAAAAAGAAAAAAAACAATCCTCCAATGCCTTGTTTGCATTCTTTCAAAAAGAACAAGTGAGAGTTGTTTTGGGGTTGATTCTATTGTTTTTTACACTATTTCTGTTCGTTGCTTTTGTCTCATTCTTGTTTACCCATGAAACCGATGATGATATTTTTTCTTCCAATTTGCTGACAACCATGCAAACGGATAAAAACGCCTCCAATCATTTAGGATTATTGGGAGTATATTTCTCATTTTTGTTTATAAAAACGGGATTTGGGGTTGCTTCGTTTGGCTTTTTGTTGCTTATGTTTTTGTATTCTATCAATTTAATCGCTCACAAAAAACTACTGCCATTGCTCAAAACTACAGTGTGGACTTTAGCCATTATCTTGTGGATTTCTACTTTATTGTCTTTTCTTTTTGGCAATTTAATATGGTTAGGTGGTGGAATCGGTAATGAAATTGTTGAATTTTTAGATGATAAAATCAAACCTATAGGGATATTTTTACTATTATTACTCTATTTGCTTTGTTTGATTGTTCTATTAGGAGGACTCAAATTATTCACTCGTCATAAACAACAAAATTCAACGGAAACGACTGATATAGATACAAAAATCGATGAAATTGATGAAAAAGAAGAAGAACAAGAACAACAACCTAAAATAAGCTTATCTACTCGTCTGTTTGGTAAAAAAAATAAAAATGATAAAACCATTAAAAATGATGAAGAAGAAACATTAATATTTGAGGAGGAGTCTATAAATCAAGAATATCAAAAAAATGAGATTGTTGATGAAGAAGAAACAAAAAAGGAAGATACTACGGATAGAAAAATAACTATTCGAACCATCGAACCATGCGAAGACGAACAACCTCAAGCAGAAGAGCAAGTTTCTCATGAGGTAGAAACTATTATTCCCAATATAGCAGGTGAAGATATTTTGATAGACGATACTAATCCTCAACCGCCTACTATACCGATAGAAAACAAGGAAGTTTTCACAGAAGTAGAACAAGTAGAAGGGGAGGAAAAATCTGCCTTTGATGTATTACAGTTGCCTCCATACGACCCACGTGCAGATTTGCCAGATTTCCAATTTCCAACTTTTGAAATGTTGGAAGAATATCCAAAAGAATCAAGAACAAAGGAGCAAAAATTGATGGAGATTGCCAATAATAAACAACGTATAAAAGATACATTGTCCAATTATGGCATAGAAATATCCAGCATAAGTGCGACAGAAGGTCCCACTATTACTATGTATGAGATTGTCCCTGCTCCGGGTGTGCGTATTTCTAAAATAAAAGGTTTAGAAGACGACATCGCTTTGAGTTTGTCCGCTTTAGGAATTCGTATAATAGCCCCAATTCCGGGCAAAGGAACTATAGGTATAGAAGTGCCAAATGCTCATCCGCAAATAGTTCCGATGAGAGATGTAATAATGTCAGATAAATTTCAAAATGCCAATAAAATGGCATTGCCTGTAGCCATAGGGCGGACTATTTCTAACGAAGTATTTGTCTTTGATTTGGCAAAAATGCCTCATGTGCTTATGGCAGGTGCTACAGGACAAGGAAAATCAGTCGGTCTCAACGCCGTGCTGACATCTTTGTTATATAAAAAACACCCCGCCGAGTTGAAATTTGTCCTTGTAGATCCTAAAAAGGTAGAACTAACCTTGTATTCCAAGATAGAACGACACTATTTGGCTAAACTGCCTGATTCTGAAGATGCTATCATAAGAGTCGATATGTCCGAGTATATGGAAAAGCACAGCGTATCCAAGCTTATCGGATCGCCTCCGGGATATGTAGGTTATGACGACGGCGGTCAGCTGTCTGAACAGGTAAGAAGACATCCTTATTCAGTCATACTGTTTGATGAGATCGAAAAGGCTCATCCTGATGTCT
>CALAVA010000013.1 GCA_937892025.1 uncultured Bacteroidales bacterium | reverse complement strand
GGTCAAGAATTTTTAGAACTTTTAAATAATAATTATAAAGGTAATGTAATGAAATATTTTACTGAAGAAGATGAAAGAACAGTTAATAATACTTTATCCGCAGGTAAAATAATTGTTGCTACTAATTTAGCAGGTAGAGGCACTGATATAAAAATCACAGATGAACTTGAAGAAAATGGAGGATTGCATGTGTTAGTTACTTTTTTACCTATAAATCAAAGAGTTGAAGAGCAAAATTATGGGAGAGCTGGAAGAAAGGGACAAAAAGGTTCTCATATGTTAGTAATGTTGTATAATAATGAATATGGACATTTGGAGAAAGGTGTATTAACCGTTGATTATATCAAACAAATAAGAGATAAAATTGATGCAGAACTTGTATTAGACCCACCCGCCAATATCTTAAAAAGTGGCTTTATCAAAGACGGAGTAGATGCAGAATTGGACAATCTAAGACATATTGCCTATAGCGGAAAAGATTATTTGATAGAAATACAGAAAAGAGAAATGCAAAAAACTGGCATCTCTTCATTAAAAATAGGTTATAACAATGTTTTTGGATATTATTTGGAAGTAACCAATGTTCATAAAAACAAAGTTCCACAAGAATGGATACGAAAACAAACACTTACCAATGCTGAACGATATATCACAGAAGAATTAAAAGAATATGAATCAAAAATTCTTGGTGCTGAAGAAAAAATTTTACAAATAGAACAACGTATTTTTAATGATTTGGTATTATCTATGCTTTCTTGGATAAAACCTATTCAAACAAATGCTCAATTGATAGCACAACTTGATGTATTATTGAATTTTGCTGTTCTTGCCCAAACAAATCATTATGTTAAACCAATTATCACTGATGATTTTGCCATAGATATTACAAACGGAAGACACCCCGTCATAGAAACCCAATTGCCAATAGGTGAAAAATATATCGCTAATGATATATACATAGACTCTAATAAACAACAAATTTTAATGATAACCGGTCCTAATATGTCCGGAAAATCGGCACTATTAAGACAAACAGCACAAATTGTACTTCTCTCTCAAATTGGATCCTTTGTCCCTGCTGAAAAAGCAGTTATCGGCATTGTGGACAAAATTTTTACTAGAGTTGGAGCCTCCGATAATATTTCTTCTGGAGAATCTACCTTTATGGTAGAAATGAACGAAACTGCAAGTATCTTGAACAATATTTCTAACAGAAGTTTAATTCTTTTAGACGAAATTGGTAGAGGAACTAGCACTTATGATGGCGTTTCTATTGCATGGGCAATTACAGAATTTTTACATGAACATAAACTATATCGACCTAAAGTATTATTTGCTACACATTATCATGAATTAAACCAAATGGCCGATACTTTCAAAAGAATCAAAAATTTTCATGTAACCGTTCAAGAAATAAATGGTAAAATTCTCTTTTTGAGAAAATTAAAACAAGGTGGAACAGAACATAGTTTTGGTATCCATGTCGCAAAAATGGCAGGAATGCCACTTGAAGTTGTTAATAGAGCAAATGAAATTCTTAAAAAATTAGAAGAATCTAATCATGAAACTTTAAACAAAACATTATCAACCGTAACAACAAAAGATAAGGCCTACCAATTAAGTTTCATTCAATTAGATGACCCTCTCCTATTACAAATCAAAGAAGATATTCTCAATATCAACATTGACACCTTGACTCCCGTTGAAGCATTAATGAAATTGAATGAAATTAAAAAATTATTAAAATAATTTTCCTTTCTTATACTTCAATGGAAATCTATTTCGCCCCATTTCATGGAATCAGTTTTCGCTTGTTCAGAAATATATATTTGAAACATTTTCCATATTTTGATACTATTATTTCACCTTTTATCTCTGCAGCAAAAGCAGAAACGCTTACAAAGGCTTTGTTTAGAGATATTTTGCCCAATGATGAAAATCCACCTATTATTCCACAAATTATGGGAAACAATGCCGAAAAAATTGTAGATACTATCCTTTTTTTACAACAATTAGGCTTCTCTCATGTTAATTGGAATTTAGGTTGTCCATATACTCCAATAGTACGAAAAAAACGAGCTTGTGGACTTATGCCTTTTGCTAAAGATATTGCAAGCATCGTTGAACAAGTTTGCCACAAAACAACTATTCAATTTTCTTTGAAAATGCGATTAGGTATGTACAATAAAGAAGAATCTTTAGAAATAATAGAACAAACTAATGATTTTCCACTTGATTTTATTGGCATTCATGCTCGTTTAGGTACACAATTATACGAAGGAAAAACTGACTGGAAGGCCTTTGAAAAATGTTTAGCCTTATCAAAAAACAAAATCATATACAATGGAGATATTTTTTCTATTGAAGATTACCAAAAATTTATCACACATTTTCCACAACAAAATACTATCATGATAGGACGAGGAGGCTTGCAAAATCCATTTTTAACAGCACAGATAAAAGGACTTGTATTTTCAGAACAAGAACAAAAACATTTGTTTGCATTGTTTTACAATGATTTAACAAATACTTATGTTAATTATTATACAAAAACAAACATTTTGCTTAATCGCTTAAAAGAATTATGGAAATATTTTGCCATTTTTTATCACTTATCCCCTACTCAACTACAATCTTTATTGAGAATGAACAATTATTCTGATTTTGAACAAGAAACAAATAAATTAATAGAACAAAAATAATATAGCAATTAATCAAACCACAAAATTCAATAGTGTTATCTATTACAAACAAATGTAATTTTTTTCATACAACTTTTTAGAAAATTTATTCTTTTCTAAAAATAGCATGTTCTACTTCTTCACAAATAAGATGTCCTATGGTGATATGTGCTTCTTGAATACGGGGAGTGTTTTCGGAAGGAACATTGAGCAGACAATCACAAAGAGAAGCCATTTTTCCTCCAGTTTTGCCTGTCAAACCAATTATTTTCAGTTCTTTCTTTTTAGCACATTCTATGGCTTTAAGTATATTAGCGGAATTACCAGAGGTTGACAAGGCTACTAAAATATCATTTTTTGCACCACAAGCCATTATCATGCGGGCAAAAACTTCATCATAACCAAAATCATTAGCAACGGCTGTTAAATACGATGTGTTTACATGTAAAGCCTCCGCATAAAGCGGAGGTCTATCTATATAAAATCTACCCGATAATTCTGCCGCCAAATGTTGAGCATCTGCAGCACTTCCACCATTACCACAAAAAAAAACTTTGCCACCTTGCTGATAAGTTTCTATTATCAATTTGCTAGCAAAAACTATATTATCAAGCAAGATATTATTATTGATAATATCTTGCTTAACAGTTATTGATTCTTGTAAACGCGAATAAAATCTTGCTTTTGTGTCCACTTGTGTATTCAAGTTTATATATACGATTTTAAACGTTTAGCTCCGTTTTTTCTTAATTTTTTAAGTGCTTTTTCTTTCACTTGTCTGGCTCCTTCTCGTGTCATATTGAAAATTTCGCCAATTTCGTCCAAAGTATATTCATGACTTTTGTTTATGCCAAAGAACATACAAATCAATTCTCTTTCTTTTTCGTCCAAAACTTCCAAAGAACGACTTATTTCTCTATCTAAAGATTCTTTTAACAATAAAGAATCTGTATGGGCAACATCATCACTGACAAAAGTATCAATAAATACGGTATCATCATCATTATTAACAGGAGCATCCATAGACAAATGTCTTGTTGATATTTTTAAAATCTCTGCAATTTTATCTGTTGATAAATCAACAACTTCAGAAATTTCTTCTATGGTTGGCGGACGATTATGAATTTGTTCCAAACGAGAAATTTCTTTTTTTATTCTATTGACTGCCCCCAACTGATTAACAGGCAATCTTACAATACGAGATTGATCTGCAATAGCATGTGAAATAGACTGTCTTATCCACCAAACTGCATAAGATATAAATTTAAAACCACGTGTTTCATCAAAACGTTTGGCGGCTTTTATTAATCCTAAATTACCCTCATTTATCAAATCTTGTAATCCTAAACCTTGATTCTGATATTGTTTTGCAACAGAAACAACAAAACGAAGATTGGCCCGCACCAATTTATCCAAAGCCTCTTTGCTTCCCGCTTTTATTTGTTGAGCCAACTCCACTTCTTCATCGGGAGTTATCATTGGTTCTTTTGATATATCTTGAAGATATTTCTCAAAAGATGAATTATCCCTATTGGTAATTGAATGTGATATCTTTAATTGTCTCATAAACTTTTTTTTAATTTCTACTTTTTTTTAAATTACAATGGTGTAATAATACATAAATCCATTCGGATAAAATCCTTCTATAAGCACACTACCCTCTTTATCGCCAAGTATCTCATCAATATCTTTTTCTGTTTCTACCGACCTTTTATCTATAGCTATAATAACAAATCCTTCTTGTACACCTGCAGATTTTAACGCTCCATCGTACAATTTGTTGATTTTTAAGCCATTCTTTACTCCATATCGGGACATTGTTTGATTATCAATTGGGCTTACTTTGGCACCTAATATGTTTAACGCAACATTTGTGTTTTTTCGTATAATTTCAGTAGTACCTTTTTTATTTTTTAATGTAACTTTAATTGTCAAAGGGTTATTATTACGTAAAATACGACACGAAATTTCATCACCGGGAATATGTTGTTCCAAAATTTCTTTCAATTCAGAATAGGAATTAACTTCTTTTTGGTCTATTTGCAACAAAATGTCTCCTTCATGTATATTGGCCTCATCTGCTGCATGATTATTCACAACCTTAAATACTTGTATGCCTTTTAAAGAAGATAAATTTTGTTGTTCTGCTGTTTGGGCGTTCAATTCAACAAAACTTGCCCCAAAATCAACTCTTTGTACTTTACCATATAATTGTAAATCTTTTACTACTTTTTTGACAATATTGACAGGTATCGCAAAAGAATAACCAGAATAATTGCCCGTTTGAGAAACAATAGCCGCATTAATACCCACTAATTCACCTTTTGTATTTACCAACGCTCCTCCACTATTACCACTATTTACGGCAGCATCCGTTTGAATATAAGTAGAAACTTGATTTAATTCACTTAATTGATTTAAATTTCTTGCCTTGGCACTAACAATACCTGCTGTAACCGTAGAAGTAAGATTATAAGGATTTCCAACAGCCAAAACCCACTCACCTATTCTTATATCATCAGAATTACCATATACTAATGGTTTTAATTTTTGTGCATCTATCTTTAAAACAGCCAAATCATTTATAACATCTGTACCTATAATATTTGCAACAAAAGTTCTTTTGTCATTCAGTGTAATATTAATTTTTTCTGCTCCTTCTACCACGTGATTGTTGGTAACAATATAACCATCTTCTGAAATAATAACCCCTGAACCGTATGTTTGATAAACTCTTGACTGCCTTTGTGGATTAAAAAAATTAAAAAATGGGTCTTGAAAAAACATATCCCAAGTACTATGTTTCTGCCGCATTTCAGCATTAATATGAACTACAGCATCAATACTTTTTTCCGCCGCATAAGTTAAATCTACATAAGCACTATTAACAATAGTTGTATTCTTTTCACGTTGATTCTCTTTTTGTTGAGCACAACTATTGTTTAATATAAACAAACATACAAGACTTATAAACAAACTAATCCGTTTTTTTGATATCATTTTGTTGCCCATTATTTTATTTGATAATACGTAGAATTTTTTAAAAAGTTTCTTTTTTATACCTTTAATTTTACAAAACATAACGTGAAAAACAACGCTTTATTTTCTTTTCTTTTTTTATTGGCAAAAAAAGATTATCTTTGCAAAATATTTTTTCTATTTATACTTAATATAAAAAAAATTTAAGAAACTTTTTAGACAGACGACATGACACTATTCTTTTAGCTCAAGGAAAACTCTTGTCTAATCAACAAAATATCATTTTCTCCAATAGTCTTAATGACTATGAATTTAAAATATTTTCTCAACGATGAGAAGATGGAATTATACAATATTTAATTAAAAATCTGACTATTAAAAACAAGACTTTCATAGAATTTGGAGTTGAAGATTATAAAGAATCTAACACTAGATTTTTACTGATGAATGATAATTGGAATGGCTTTATTCTTGATGGTTCAGAACAAAAAATGGCATCACTAAAACAACGATATTGGTTTTGGGCATACGATTTACGAGCCAAAGCCGCTTTTATAAATAAAGATAATATAAATGCTTTGATGGAAGAAAGTGGTTTTAACGATGTTGGTTTGTTAAGTATAGACATTGATGGAAATGATTATTGGATTTTAGAAACAATGGATTTTTCTAAACTTAACCCGAGTATCATTATCACCGAATACAATGCTTTATTTGGCTCAAAACGAGCAATTAGCATTCCTTATGATAAAAACTTTGTCAGAACAAAAGCACATTACTCTAATTTATATTTTGGAGCATCACTCAAAGCTTTAGTCTTGCTGGCTGAAAAACGAGGCTATTCTCTCGTT
>CALAVA010000012.1 GCA_937892025.1 uncultured Bacteroidales bacterium | reverse complement strand
CCCTGCCTTCTGCTATCAAAGCCATGACTCCGGCTTCAGCATTTCCGCCTTTATAGAGACTGTCATACATTTTATCGGTTACAGTCTTATCTTCTCCCATATTGATAACAACAGATGCCGGTACCCCTATTTGATTTAGAATATCTTCAGCCTCTTTCTTTACATCAGGTTCTACTCTTGCAAGCACATTTGCTGTTTTAGCCATTTATATCACCTTCTTTCTGATATTATTATAACGTATAACTAAGGGATATACAATAGATATTGCCTTTGACACACATACCCTTTGTAGGTTGCAACTCTTTGTTTAATATGCGTACTAATGTCGTTTTTCCCTCACCATTTTTTCCAATCAAAGCAATTTTTTCTCCACGAAGAATAGTTAAATCTATATTGTTCAGTACATTTTTTGTTCCATCAAAAGAAAGCACTAATTCTTTTAAATCAAAAGCGACTTTATCGCAAGGCGGAGCAGTCGGAAAGGTAAAATGAATATGTGACACATCAATTTCATCGACCTCCACCATCTCCATTTTTTCTAACATTTTTATACGACTTTGCACTTGTTTGGCTTTGGTTGCCTTATAACGGAACTGCTCAACAAATCGCTCTATATCAGCACGTTCTTTTTTTTGATTGGCAAGCATTAATTTTTGGTGTTCAATGCGTTCTGCACGCCTTTTCACATAAGTGGAATAATTACAATTATAATCTTCAATGTTTTTATGCGTAATTTCCAAAGTTCTTTTACAAATATTATCCAAAAATGTTCTATCATGAGATACCATAATGATAGCACCGCTATATATTTGCAAAAAGCTTTCCAACCACTGTATGGATTCTATATCCAAATGATTGGTTGGTTCATCTAAAAGGAGAATTTCTGTTTTACGCAATAAAATTTTAGCCAATTCTATTCTCATCTGCCAGCCATAACTAAATTGGGCAACTGGACGAGAAAAATCAGATTTTTCAAAACCCAAACCTAATAGTATCTTTTCTGAATTGGCTTCTATTCTATTAAATTCCAAATAATTATATTGTCTATTGAGTTGCTCTAACTTATCTATTTTTTTCAGATATTGTTCAGATTGAAAATCTGTTGCTTGTTCTATTTCCGTTTGAAGTATTGCTATTTCATTGTCAAGTTTTTGTTTTTCATCAATAGCGTTTAACAATTCATTCAATACCGTTTTTTGACTTTCAATTTTCATTTCTTGAGGCAGATAACCGATTTTATGTCCTTCAGTTATCACAATATTTCCACTTTGAGGTGTCAATTCCTTTGCCAAAACACGCAATAAGGTTGTTTTTCCTACTCCATTTTTACCGACCAAGCCTATTTTATCGTTATCAGCAACAATAAAATGAACATCTTTAAAAAGATATTCACCTGTAAAATGAACTGAAAGATTACTGATATTAAGCATTTTTTCTATTTAAACGCGGGTCTCCGACACGGATAATTTGTCCTATCAAGAACAACAAATCAGTAAAGACTATCATAGGGTTTCCGTTTTTAGCAATATCATTTAGAGCATTATTAAAAGCCTCCACCATATAATGACCATTAGTAGCATTTACAAAAGGAGCGAAATCATGCACCCATTTATCCTCTTGGTCGGGCATTTTCACCAATTGTTCTGCATTACAACTCAACAAAACACATTTTCTGATGAGATTTAAAGAATAGGTTAAGAAATTCTTTTGTTTTTCTCGCCCCAAAGTGACCAATTCGCGTATTGTTGTATCTGCTGTATCAAAATCGGTTTTATCTATTTTATTGGCAAAATAAGCCAAACGATAAGCACAACGCATCATGGAACAAAATAATTGAAAATTATCCCCATCTACGATATTCATTCCTAAATGAAGTGCTTGCTGTAAATTACAATCAGTTAAAGAAGCAATTTCAGACGCAATACTTTTCTCACATTCTACGTGTTTGGAAACGACATCTATAAATTCTTCTAATGGCAATTTGTTGATTTTGAGCAATTGTGTCCTTGAAAGAATTGTTCCCAAAATACTATCATAATCTTCAGCCACCAAAATCAGCAAAGTTTTGCCATCAGGTTCTTCTAATGTTTTAAGCAATTTGTTGGCACAATCTATGTTCATTTTTTCTGGAAGCCAAATGATAAAAAACTTATATTCTGACTCATAGGGTTTCATTATCATTTGGTCTAACAATACGGCTGAATCCCTAACATTGATTTGAAGTTGTTTATTACCAGCATCTATTGTCTCTACCCATTGTTGAAATGAAATTAAAGCATTATTTGATTTCAACAAATTTCGCCATTGCTCATAATAATCCAATGAGGAATATGTTTTTTTTTCAGGTGAAAAGTTCGGAAAGAAAAAATGCAAATCAGGATGTGTCAAATTATTAAACTTAACGCATGAAGGGCAATGCCCACAAGCATCTGTTTCTGTACGATTCTGACAAGCAATATATTGACAATATGCTATTGCCAAACCTAAACTATGTGTTCCTTGTTGCCCTAAGAATAATTGTGCATGACTGATACGCTTATTTTTAACCGTATTTTTTAAAATATCCTTAAGATATTGGGAAACAAAAACTTCTGAAAATAGCATCCTTTTTTAAATTACTTTTACTAATTCACTAACAATCAATCTCAATTTTGGTTCTGCCACACACGCAGCATTCAACACCTCTTGATGAGATACTTTTTCTACAACATCACTAATGCCCAAGTCTGTAACAACCGAAAAGGCAATACAATTCATATTGGTATGGTGTGCTACTATCGCTTCGGGAACCGTGGACATGCCCACACAATCTCCACCGATAAATCGAAACATCTTGTATTCTGCAGGAGTTTCAAATGTTGGTCCTTGAGTACCCACATACACTCCTTTATGATATAAAATATTGTGTTTTTGTGCAATTTGCTCTGCTTTTTGTAGCAAAACTTTACTATAAGTTTCACTCATATCAGGGAATCGTGGCCCCAAAGAGTCTTCATTTTTACCTCTTAAAGGGTGTTCTGGGAACAAATTGATATGGTCAGTAATCATCATAATATCCCCGACATGAAATAAAGGATTTATGCCCCCTGCCGCATTTGACAAAATAACGTTTTCTACACCCATTGCCTTAAAAACGCGAATCGGAAATGTTACTTGTTTCATATCATAACCTTCATAATAGTGAAACCGTCCTTGCATGGCTACAACCGCTACACCATTGAGTTTTCCAAACAATAAATTTCCTTCATGACCTTTCACTGTAGAAATAGGAAAATTAGGAATATCTGCATAAGAAACAATATGTTCTACCGCTATATCTTGAATTAAATTATTCAATCCAGACCCTAAAACTATAGCAATTTTTGCTTTAGAAGGATATGTCTGCATCAAAAAATCAGCGGTTTCTTTTATTTTTTGTAACATAATCAATAATTTGATTTTCAAATTCTTGTTTAAATCTTGCGGGAAATTTCACCTCTATCGGCAAGAAAAATATCGGCAACTGACTAACAATATCGTCCAAATAATCTGCCTTTAATCTAACCGCATCTTTTTCTGTAGTAAAAATAGCGGCTTGTCTCGATAATGACCGATGAAAATATTGTTTTGTTTTTTCCAAATCATTACGAGTAAACCGATGATGGTCAGGAAATGTAAGTTCTTGTATTTCTGAATAATGCTCTCGAATATATTCTAAAAAAGGATACGGATTTGCAATACCTGTAATGGACACCACGCTACGTATTGAGGCTGAATTTATTTGCATGGCTGGTGTGGTTAATGGTTGCAGTTTACCAAATTCTATATAAGAAAAATATAATTTTTGATGAGGAAGAATTTGTATTTTTTCTCTAAGAAACTGCTCTTCTATACCAGTAAAAACCTTTGGACATTTGGTAACAATAATTATATCAGCCTCTTTTGCTGCTGACATAGGCTCTCGCAAGCGTCCCATGGGAATTACATAATCTTTGGGATAAATATGGTAATAATCTGTCAATAAAATATTTAAACCAGCCTTTACTTGCAAATGTTGATAAGCATCATCCAAAATAATTACGTCTGTATCTGGAATTTTTTGCAAAATAGTATTGATTCCCAACACTCTATCTTCACAAACTGCAACAGAAATAGAAGGATATTTTTTATAATAAGACAATGGTTCATCACCAACTTGATAAACAGTGGATTTGCTATCTGCAAACAAGAAACCTTTGGTAAGCCTACCATAACCTCTTGATAATGTAGTAACATTGTTATCTTTTGATAATAATCGAATCAAATATTCTACATGTGGCGTTTTGCCAGAACCGCCAACACATAAATTGCCCACTCCTATAATGGGTTTATTATAAGAGACTCTGCCTTTTAGGTTGAAAAAATATCGTCTTAATTTCATTATCAACGATAAAAGAGCAGAAATAGGAAAGAGCAACAAATTTACCATATTCCCAATTGGTTGATTATAAATATATTATAATTATTCCAAATTAAAAAAAATTTTTTTGCTAAAATAGCATTTTTTTTTGTAATTTTGAACAAAAATAATAATAATCTTTTTCTGATGAAAAATACAATAAATGATGTCATTAAAGAATTAGAAAATTGGGCAAATCCTGCCTATCAAGAGCCGTATGACAATGCCGGTTTACAAATTGGAAACACCAATCAAGAATTGCATAAAGGATTGATATGCTTAGATGTTACACCACAAGTGTTCCAAGAAGCGATAGACAAAAAGGCAAATCTTATTATTAGCCATCACCCATTAATTTTCAATCCTATCAAAAAAATCAGTGGTAAAACCGCGATAGAAAAAATAATTATAGAAGCCATTAAACGGGATATTTGCATTTATGCCATGCATACGAATTTAGATAACATATATAATGGTGTAAATCATGCGTTTGCGTCTGCATTAAATTTACAAGATATAACAATTCTATCCCCCAAAGAGCAACAATTAAAAAAAATAATCACCTTTGTTCCTACCCACTATTGCGATAGCGTTCGTCAAGCCTTATTTGATGTTGGCGGTGGGCATATCGGCAATTATAATTCATGTAGTTATAATCAATTAGGCTTTGGTACTTTTAGAGCAGAAAGCAATGCTCATCCTTTTGTTGGAGTTATAGGGCAATTACACCAAGAGGAAGAGACAAAAATAGAAATGGTTTTCCCTGCCTTTTTACAAGAAACTATGATACAAACTCTACGACAAGCCCACCCATACGAAGAAGTTGCCTTTGATATTATCAACCTTGCCAACACTAATCCATATATTGGTGCGGGCATGATAGGACATTTATCTGAATGTATGGATTTAGATGAATTTCTTACATTTTTAAAACAGCAATTATCACTTTCTGTTGTCAAATGCACAAACTATCAAGCCAAAAAGATAAAACAAGTGGCGATATGTGGAGGGAGCGGAGCCTTTCTTATTCCAACTGCTATCAACAAACATGCCGATATTTTTATTAGTGCCGAATTTAAACATAACCATTTTATAGACACACAAAATCAACTCATTTTAGTGGATATAGGTCATTATGAAAGTGAAATTGCAACAAAAAAATTGATTTTTGAAAAACTTATTGAAAAATTTAGTAATTTTGCGATTTCAGAACAAGAAATTAATCCTGTTAAATATTTTTAAGAGCATACTATTTTTTAATATAATAATTGATATGGCAACCGCTAAAAAAAGTACCAAAGAAACCGCTGAAAATAAAGTTAAAGAAAAAAAAGAAACAAAAAAAACACAAGTTTCAATGAAAGTTGAAGATACTAACACTCAAAATCACAATGTTGAAACAGAAATTGGTGTAGATAAAAACATTGAAAATGATTTAATTTCATTGTATAAATTACAAACGACATACTCCAAAATTGACAAAGTAAGGGTTGTTAGAGGGGAATTACCTTTAGAAGTAAGTGATTTAGAAGATGTTTGTCAAGGTTTACAGACTCGATTAAGCAATTTTGCAGAAATGCAAAAAGAAACAGAAACAAATATTTATACTATAAAAAGTGACTTAGGTTGTTATCTCTGTGAAGATAATTTTAAATTAAAATGTTCTTTTGGACATTTAACTAGATTTTGCAAATTTTATTTATTAAAAATATATTCAGAAGTGGAGAAAGATGATGAGCATGATTTAGAATTAATAGAAAAAGAGCCAATTGATGTATTAGTTAAATATATCGATTTAAGTGATCCTAAGTTAAAAAGAGAAGGAATAAAACAAATAAATAAAGATCAACAAAATGATGAATTGCGTTATAGTCTAAGAAGTATCCTTCAGAATATTCCTTGGGTAAGAAAGATATTTATCTTAATGCCAAATGAAAATGTGAAATTTTTAAAATCACCTGAATTAATTAGCGATAAAATTGTTTTTGTGAAAGATAAGGATTTATTAGGATACGATAGTGCCAATAGTCATGCTTTTCAATTTCGTTATTGGAAAATGAAAGAATATGGAATGTCTGATAATTTCATAGCAATGGATGATGATTGTTTCATTGGGAAACCTTTAAATAAATCTGATTTCTTCTATGTCCAAAATGGTACAGTAGTACCTGCTATTATTGCTACTAATTACCAAGTCCATACGAAAAAAACTTTTTTAAGAGAATATAATACAGCAAAAAAAAACATCAGGCAACTACATATAGTGTGTTATTTTATGAAAATCCACTATATGTAGTTGACATAATGCCATTTATCTCAGCGTAACGGAATGATGCAGAACCACGCGTCCGTCCGACAGCGTTTCGGGCGTGACGGTGACGTCGACCTGATCCGCTCCCGTTTTAGACAGAATGGGCTGAAGCAGGCTCGCGTCTATCGCATTTGAATCAAAAGAATTCTTGACCTGATCCGAAAGCGCCTGTCCGTCCACGGGGATGTCAACGGTGCTGTTTCCGCGTCCAAGGCTTCCCAGCAGTTCAAGCGCCCTGTCGTAATATGCCTGCAGGTCGCGCACCATGTCATCCTCGGTCAGGCCGTAATCCTCAAGAGACTTAAGCTTAGGAGCCGCAGCCGGCTCATTCACGGGTGCCGCATCCTGCGTTCCGGCAGGGTTTTCCTCCAGATTGCGGTACCTGGTGCCGCTGCACGGAGGCAGGTAAACGGAAAGGTCCCTGCGGACGTGCGTCGTGCCATAGTCATCGTCGGTCTTGTTGAACCAGTCATAATTGTATGAGGGAGTTGAATCCGTGTCGTCCCAGGTGACGTCCACGTTATAGAAATCCCCGTCGAGACAGATTATGTTCCAGGCGTGGTTTTCTCCAGCGTAGCCGGAACAATAATAGCAGGGAATGCCCGCCAGCTGGCAGACGTACTGGAACGCCCTGGAATATCCCGCGCATACGGTGGAACCGTTGTTCAGCGCGCTGTAGGCACTCTGATTATGCGGTGCCGCCAGTGAATAGACGTTTCTGTCGGCCAGTGCAGCATGCACGCTCTTTTCCAGGTCATAAGGAGATCCGCCGCCGCCCGCAAGTGACTGAGCCGCATCCTCAAACATGGACCTGTTGGCATTCAGGTTGTCAGCCAGGCTGTTGAAGTACAGCTTTATCTCCAGGCAGGTCCCGTTATTCCTGAGGCCCGCGGAATATTTGGTATCCAGGTAAAAAAGCTCCGGATGGTCGTTAAAAGCCGCCGTAAAGGCATTCTTAAGCTGCCCGGGCGTAACGTCGCTCCGCACGGCCTTGAAGTCGTCAAACAGACCCAGGGCGTTGGCATATATCTGCCCGTAAAGGGACTTG
>CALAVA010000011.1 GCA_937892025.1 uncultured Bacteroidales bacterium | reverse complement strand
AAATAATAAATTTACATAATATATTGAGTAATAGTCTGTTAAAAAAGATATTCTTTGTATTAGCAAGCATTTTATTTTCTTGTTATTCCATTTCTTTTGCACAGGAAATACAAACAAATCTTGCAAAATCTGACACTATATCATTTGTCGAGGATACCACTTCCATTGCTGATTCCCTAAAAAAAATGCCTTTGTCGCCTAATGCGATATCTTCCACCATTAATTATGAGGCCGAAGACTCGCTCACCTTTGATATAAAAAACAATAAAGCATTTCTACACAATCAAGCCAAGGTATCTCAAAATGATATAGAATTAACCTCTCATCAAATAGAATTGAATTTTGACAACAATTCACTGACAGCCACGGGAACAAATGATTCTAATGGTACACTCATAGAAACACCTATTTTTAAACAAGGAAATTATACTTTTGAATCAGAGGAACTCACATATAATTTTACCACTCAAAAAGGCTTGATAAAGAATGTAATTACTCAAGAAGATGAGAGTTTTTTGCATGGCAATATTGTCAAAAAAGATTCCAATAATAATAGTTTTATAGAAAAGGGAAAGTATACAACTTGCAATCTTCCTAATCCACATTTTGAAGCGTTTTTTAAAAAAGCCAAGGTTATTCCCAACGATAAAATTATCACGGGAGCCTTAGGGGTAAAAGTTGCTAATGTTCCTTTGCCCATTGGCTTGCCATTTGGATATTTTCCAACTTCTCAAAAACATCAAAATGGTTTGTTGATTCCCGCCCCAGGTCAAGATGCACGCTATGGCTTCTATTTTAAAGGATTAGGTTATTATTTTGCCATCAAAGATATGGTGGATTTTGCCCTTACTACCAATATTTATACACGAGGAAGTTTTGGAGTAGGTTTGGAGTCCAATTATGCCAAACGTTACAAATTTTCAGGTAATTTGACATTGTCGTATGAATTTATGCGAGAAGGTATCGTCAATACATCTTCCGAAATAAAGACCCATAATTTTGCTGTACAATGGACACATCAACAAAGTCCAAAAGCCCACCCTACCAATCGTTTTTCAGCCTCCGTTAATTTTATGAATAATTCCTACAACCAAAACACGGTTGCTGAAAGCATAAAAAAATCAACCCAAGCCTCAACTTCATCTTCTATTAGTTTCAGTACAAGTTGGAAAAATAGTTGTTTTTTAGGTATTAATGCAGAATTGAGTCAAAATCTTTCTCAAAAAAGTTTTACCCTAAAATTGCCATATATCAATTTTAACATTTCCCAATTATATCCATTTAGAAGACGTCATGTTATCGGAAAACTAAGATGGTGGGAGAATATATCCATGCAATATACACTTGATGCCAATAATGTTTTAAACAAAAATTATGATTCTACCACACACCTCCTATCAACTCAAACCCTAAAGGACCTTCGCTATGGAATAAGACATACTATTCCCATAAAAAGTACCATCAATATTTTCAAATATCTTGTATGGACAAATTCCATCAATTTTGTTGAAACTTGGCAATTTGTTGGCATTAGACAAACATGGGGTGGCACAACAATCAATGAGAACGGCAATATTATTGGCATTGTCAACAAAGACACCAATTATGGATTTTATGCTACTCATAATCTAAATTATACAACTAATTTTTCTATTAATTTATATGGTTTATATACCATGAAAAAAGGCAGAGTTTCTGCTTTTAGGCATGAATTAACTCCTTCGGTTAATTTTGTGTATATTCCAAGTTTAAACAAAAGCATGTATCATAGTTATTTCAATAATTTACAAAATAAAACAATAACTTATTCATATTTAGACAATTCTCTATATGGGGTTCCTTCTTTTCAAACCTCAGCCTCCATCAATTTTTCAATTTCCAACAAATTAGAAATGAAAGTTAAAAGCCGTTCAGAAGAAGGCAGTTTCAAAAAGATTACCTTATTAGAAAATGTTACACTTTCTTCTGGTTATGACTTTGCGGCTGATAGTTTGAGATGGAAATATTTAACATTATCAGGTAGAACAACCTTTTTGAGAACAATAACCCTTTCTTTTAATTTCAATTTTGACCCCTACTCTATAGATTCTAATGGATATAGGTGTAATATTACAGAATTAAAAGCCAATCACCGACTTTTTAGAATGTCTTCTACTGCGTGGAATTTAAGTTTGACTTACAATTTAAACAATAACACTTTCAAAAAGAATAAAAATACATCAGATAAAAAAGAAAACAAAACTTCACCAAGTGCTTTTGGTGATTGGAATATTGCTTTGACTTATAATCTATCATATAATATGACCGACAATATGTTATATTATCGTTATCATTATTATATAGATACTATCCAAAAATACACACATACATTTAGAAATATCATTAATATTAGTGGCAAATTTGCCTTAACTCCAAAATGGAGCATAACATTTACGACAGGCTATGATTTTCAAACAAAAAGTTTTTCGGCCTCAGAATTTGGTGTTGAAAGAGATCTCCATTGCTGGAAAATGGGGTTTTCATGGATTCCATTGGGTTCCTATCGCCGATTTGAATTCACTCTGAGAGCCAAAGCAAACATGCTTAAAGATGTTAAATATGAGAAGAAAAAAGACCTTAGTAATTAAAAAAAGGTTTTTGGTTTTATCAAACATAAGGAAAAAGTTTACAAGAGAGGTTATATAAATGAAAAGATAAGAAAAAATCGTAATAAAATCATGAAAATCAATTGCTATTAATCCCAATTATCATTTCTCGATTCCATTATAAAAGTAAACAACATCAATGTAAATGCCCATAGTGATGAGCCACCATAACTAATAAACGGCAAAGGAATACCCGCCACAGGCACTATACCTATTAACATACCGAAATTAAATGCCATATACACAAAAAATATAGCAAAAATCCCGGAACAAAGCAAATAACCGAATAAATCGCTTGAATTTTGTGCGATTACAACTATGCGCCACAAAATCAAAATATATAAACCCAAAACTAACAGGGTACCTATCAAACCGCTTTCTTCCCCTAAAATTGCCAAGATAAAATCAGTATGCCTCTCCGGCACAAAGCCGAGCCTTGATTGAGTACCTGAAAATACACCTTTCCCCAATACGCCGCCGGCACCCATGGCTATTTGCGCCTGCAAGACATTATAACTTGCACCTTTAGGGTCAGCGGCTGCGAGTGCTCCACGTAGTTGTCGATAAGTCGGCAGAACTCTGGGCCAAGCTCTGAATAGAGTGCAGAGAACCGTTCCACCACTAATTCGGCATGCTGATGATTGTAGCAGAAGATGATGCTTTTGCCTATCTTATTGCCGCTCTGCACCCGAAGGCCGTTCTCCATCAGATCTTGCAGCATCTTGTCGATG
>CALAVA010000010.1 GCA_937892025.1 uncultured Bacteroidales bacterium | reverse complement strand
ATCGTTAACAGCAGCCCCTGAGTTACCTGCAACAACTTTGGCAAGTAGTTGTTATAAGTATATGTTTAATGGATGTACTAATTTAAACTACATAAAGGCAATGTTCATAACAACTCCTTCATCAGCATATACTAGCAATTGGGTAAGTAATGTTGCTTCGAGCGGGACATTCGTAAAGAATGAAGCGGCAAAATGGACTACTACAGGTGTTCATGGAATACCGAATGGATGGACAGTTGAAACGGCAACGGCTTAATCAAGCGGCAATGTGAAATTTCAGACAGAAAATCAGAAAATTGTGCTATTTTTGTGCCGTTTTTCACAAAATCCTTGTGTCAACTGGTATATACTTCCATAAATTAATGACTATTAATATCCGCAATATACAAGCATAAACAATTAGGTGTATAGTCCAAAACATTTTTTTCAACTGTCAAATAATTCAATCTTCAGGACTATTTATTTGTAAACATTATTATATATGAAAATGTATCTTAATAAATTTGAACTACATGAAGATTATGTGGATTTTATGTCAGATGAAGATGAATACATAACTCCAAATGTTTCAGTGTGTGTGGATAAAAACGAAGTACATTATAATCCTTTTGACCCACATGAATATGTTGACCTTGGCCTACCAAGTGGAGCATTATGGGCAACGGAGAATATAAAGGATTCCGATGGTAATGAATTGTATTTTGCTTGGGGTGAAACTGAAGGATATACGGATGACCAAGTAACTGGAAGTACAACTCCGCATAAAAATTTTAATTGGAGTGACTATAAGTATGGAACTTCATTCAATAATCTTACGAAATACAACAGTACTGATGGAAAGACAGTGCTTGACTCAGAAGATGATGCCGCAACAGTAAATTGGGGTAAGAATTGGAAAATGCCAACTAAGGCATTGTTTGAAGAACTTGTTGAAAATACAACAAGTGGATGGACGACTGATGGAAAGACTGGTATTACATTTACTTCGAATAATGGTAATACATTGTTTTTTCCTGCTGTTGGTTTCGCCGACTATGGCGAAGTCTACGGTGTAGGTGATTGGGGCTACTATTGGTCTTCTTCCCTTCGTGGCGGGGCTGTGTACCGCGCTTGGGACCTCAGTTTTGGTAGTGACGAATATGACATCAACGGCGACGACCGCTGTTATGGTCAGTCTGTGCGTCCTGTTCGTCTTTATAACAATTCAGGAACAACGTTACAAGACCCAATAATACAAGCAGAATTATAATATTAAAAATAAAATTAAAAACACATACCCACAATGTGCAACAAGCACAAACAAGGGTATGTGTTAAAAAAAATATTAATTGCTAATGGCAAAAATAAAAGAAATTTTTTCATATGAAGAAAGTCGGAAGGATAATGTGAATGTTATTAGGTTTTATAAAGATGGAAATTGGTGGCGAGCATATGAAATGAGTGCATATTTGGCACATTTTTTTCCTAACAATCTTGATGAAAACGAAAAACTTTTTGTAACAAAAAAGCATTATAAAGATTTAAACGAAGATTTGGTCAATGTTGGTTTACAGATAAAGTCATTTAAAAAGTATTTTCCTGATGTTGTGGATGACGAAGACTTTAAAATTAATGAAAGTTATGTAGATATAGATGTTAGTGGGGTTAACTTTTATTGCGATGAAAATGAATTGAATTACGAAATATTTGAAAAATGGAAAGAAAAAATAAAAATAAAAGAAGGAAAATATAACGTAAAAACTGACGAAAAATCTTATACTTCTAATGAAGTAATGAGAATATTGAATGATATATCTAATTATCAGATGTCAGATAACAAACTTATAGATTGTGTTTCGTTTTTTAATGAAATACAGTCAAGAGTTAAGAGAATAATAGGATAAGATGCAAAAAATAAGGGTAAAAGGTTCATAGGCTGTTTGTCATAATCATGAAAAATAATGTATTGTCATTTGACTTTAATATTTCATTTGTCAATCTATAGAAACGGCTGAATCTGTTTTTTCCTGCTGTTGGTAACGCCAACAATGGCGAAGTCTACGATGTAGGTGATTGGGGAAACTATTGGTCTTCTTCCCTTAATGACGGGAATGTGAACAACGCTTGGAACCTCAATTTTGATAGTGACGAATATGACATCAACAACAACAACCGCTATTATGGTCAGTCTGTGCGTCCTGTTCGTCTTTAGCACCTTTTACCCAATTTTTTTATTTAATATGGTACATATTCTTACAAAGAAACAATTACTTTTTGAACTTTATGTTGCAGAATCTGATGCAAGAAAACATAAATCAAAAAAGATGTATGTTATTGAGTTTGAAAAGAATTTGCATAAAAATCTTTCTGAATTATGTGATGAACTTTATAATAGGACTTATAGGCCAATGAGTTCTGTTTGTTTTATTATAGAGGACCCGAAGAAAAGGGAGATTTTTGCTGCAATGTTTAGGGATAGGATTGTGCATCATTTGTATTATAACTTAACGCACAAAATATTTGAAAAGACGTTTATATATGACACATATAGTTGCATAAAAGACAGGGGTACTCATTTCGGTATTGATAGACTTTACAATCATATAAGGAAAGAAAGCCTTAATTATACACGTGATTGTTATATACTTAAAATGGACATCAAGGGGTATTTTATGCATATAGACAGAAATCTACTTTACGATATAGTTGTTTCTTCGTTGAAAAAAGAAGAGTTAAAACAGGAAAAAGATGGTTGTTATTGTAAAACTGATTTTGGGTTTATATATTATTTAACAAAAGAATTGGCATTATTGGACCCGACAAAAGGATGTGTGTTTAGGGGAAATAAAAAGAATTGGGAAGGTCTTCCTAAGTCTAAAAGCCTTTTCTATAGTCCAATTGGATATGGGTTGCCAATAGGAAATTTGACAAGCCAATTGTTTAGCAATGTGTTTTTGAATGTATTGGACCAATTCTGCAAGAGGGAACTAAAATGTATGCATTATGGAAGATATGTCGATGATTTTTACATCGTTAGCCATAATAAAGAATTCCTATTGTCAATAATACCGATAATAAAGAAGTTCTTGAATGATAATCTACATCTTGAGGTAAATGAAGGAAAAACAAAAATATGTCATTATAGCAAAGGTGTTGAATTCCTTGGTTCGTTTGTAAAACCATACAGAAAATACATGTCTAATCAGAGTCTACGAAGGGTAAGGAAAAAGATTTTCGAAAAAGAGAATAATGATTGGAAATGCAAAGTGAGCATTGAATGTTCTATTAATTCGTATTTAGGTTGTTTTAGGCATAATTCTTCATATAACATAAGGAAAGAAATGTTTTCACATATGTACAAATTAAATAAAATTGGAATATTCAACAAAGATATGACAAAGTTTTATTTATTTGATAAATCAATATTGAATTAGTTTGTTTTTCCATACATATTTAATAAGTCCGCAATCCCATATTCTGTCATAGCCTAAGGCTTTTGCCATTTCGGTTTCTGTCATATTTATATTTAGCCCAAAATTTTCACCATATTTTTTCATTAAACGTTCTTTCCTAAACCCAAATTTATGAAATCTTTTATATTTACATATTTTTGTGTTAATATAACTATAACTTGGTTTTGTGTGACCCAAATTTTTAAATCCCAATATTGTATATATATTATGATTTTCATTAATTGTCCATCTTCTATCGGCAAAAGATATAACTTCAGAAGGGTTATGCTCTTTAACAAAATAATTAAACAGTTTTCCGCCAATACCCTGACATATGTAATTATAGTTACTTGCAAACCTTATTAATTCCCATGATTTTCCATTTTTGTCTTTTATTTTGAAAGACATAACAGCAATGATTTCATCGTTAAAAAATGCGCCATATGCAATGGTTGACCCAACCCATCCTTGTATATGATATTTGTTTAGAAAATCTTTTTCTGTATCTATTCCTATTTTCTTAATCATACATTTTCTTCCCATTATTTTTTCGAGTCCTTTATTAATTTCAAGTATATGGCATAATTTGTTTATAACAAGTTCTTTATTTGTTTGGTATTCATCTTCAAATATATGAATTAATCTTACACCCATTTTTAAGCATTCATTGGTTTTTGAATTATGAAAATACGGACTTTTTTTCCCCATCCATTGTGAATGCCACCTTAAACCATCATATTCTATTCCGATGTTTTTTTCAGGTATGAAAATATCAATTTCCTTACCATTTAATATTGTTCTATTTTTTTCGCAATGAATGTTGTTTGAAACTAAAAATGATATTATTTCTTTTTCGGCTTTTGAAGTATAAGTTTTTTTTGCTTTTGTATTTGTTTCTTTTGCTCGTTTTACACCAAAATCATGTAATGATTTTGAAACGGTTTTATCACTGTATTTTTTTATATATTCTTCTTTTGTTATTCCATGTTTTATTAAATGATGCCAATCAATCCTTGATAGTTTTTTCCCACATATTGCACATTTTACAAACTTTTCTTCATTTGTTTCCATTTGCAAATCAATCGTTTTATTTGCAAGCCTAAAATATTCTCTTTCATCTTCATGTTCAGACAAATATTTTTCTTTTGTTATTCCATGTTCATTTATTAAGTGATTGATGAAAGCACCACTGTGATTATCAACATCAATTGTTTCCCAATTGCAATAAGGGCATTTTTTTGTTTCAATATTATCTTCAACAAGGACGATATCAAACCATTGTTCATACCATTGATAACCGTTTTTTTTAAAAAATGATATTCTTTTATATAATGAAGGTACTTCAATACCATTATTTTTTAAATGTGAAGTAAGTGCACCAGAAGTGTTTAAATAATCATTAAATCTTTTTTCTCCGTTTTTTTCAATAGCAACATAATGATAACCATTTTTAGGTGGATATCTTTTTTTTAGTTCTTCATTATAATTCCATCCATCGTCAATTATTTTTTTTGTTGGAACAAAAATTTCAATACCATTTTCTAATAATATGTTTTTTATTCTTTTTTCTGAAACATGAAATTTTCTTGCAATTTTTTCTATTGTGCTTTTTTTGTATAAAAAACATATTGTTTCTTTATCTTTTTCTGTTAATATTTTCATATTTTTTTCTTTATAATATACAATAAATAGTTAACAAAAACAATAACACCAAAAACAGGCGTTAAATAAATCAAATAACAAATTATTACGTTTTTTATAAATAAAAAAATGGGGCCTGAAAAACAAGCCCCATTAAGTATTTATAATTCAACTATTTAATTAGCGAATTTCTTGTGGGTCCCATTGTACAAGACCATCAACTTTAACACCACCGTAGAATCTGTTATTAACACATTTTTTTGCATACCTCGTCATTATGCCTTTTACGGGTGCGAAGTTTTCAGGGTTGTAAATAGTTGGGGTTAATTGCATTGGGATATAAGGTGCATAGATGTAACCTGTATCTAACAATGATTTACCCTTATGACCGATAATGATTGACCAAGCAGGTGAATATGGGTCTCTATAAACTTGATATCTGTTTTGAAGAGCACCAATTCTTTCAATACCCATATTGTATTGGTCTGATTCAGCATTAGCATCTGAAACGTGGAAGTATTCAAGGTTGTCGAATACTGCTGAGATTTCTGATGAAACTACGATGAAGTTAGCACCACCACGAAGAGTTGTCTTGTGGATTTGTGCTGAAACTTGGTTAATCTTAGTCATCAATTCTTGGTTCCAGTCTTTTTGAGTGTAGTTGGTTGAGAAACCAGCTTGTCTTCTCCATCCGTTAACATCCCATCTTGCTTGCCATGGACCAAACTTTCTCAAATCTCTAAGGATTTCACGGTCAATTTCAGCAGCGATTTGTTCTGATAACAATGCTGTCAATTCAGCTTCAGCGTCAATATTATGGAAAGCGCTGACATCTTGTGCTAACTCAGGTGACCAAGTTGCTCTAAGTTTTCTTTCTTCAACTGAAACAGTTTCACTGTCAAGTTTGAATGAAACTTCACCGATTTCGGTTTCAAGTTCTAATGAGTCATATTGTGACCAAGCAACATTGAAGAAACTTGCTGCTGTTCCTGAATTAATGTTTTCTAAAACGCTATAGTCAACACCAATATAACCATCAAGAGTTTGTCCTTGTTTCTTTGCAGGTTTTGCAAGGTCAAGGTCAATCAAGATTGAACCGTCTGCTTGGCAAGGATTGCCATATTCAACCATTCCTTTACCGTATTTTTGTGATACGACTCTGAAAGGAATACCTTCATATTGTTCAAATGAAGCACCATCTTCTGAATTGATGTCTTGTGCTGCATAGACTTTCAGTGAAGCCAAGAATGCTTCTGTGTCCATTTCATTTCCATCAGGACCTGTTAATTTACCTGCATTGTATGATGAAAAGCCTTTAACTTTAAGCATAATGTTTCTGATAGTACCATCAGCATATGCTTGTGGCTTGATGCTAGCAGGCTTTGTGTTAGCGTCATTCAAAGGTAATGGTTCAAAGTCAACAAATGTTACAGGAGTTACATCGCTGCTGATTCTGATACGAATCTTACCTTTTGAATTGTCATACAAAAAGTCATTGTAGAACAAATCATAAAGAGTTCTCTTGTTGTACTTTGTTACATTAGGTGAAACTTGCCTGATTATTGGCTTTTCTCCATTAGTACCTTCTTCGTCTTTAACTGCGTTAACAGCTTCATCGTAGTTATTAACATCATCAATAGCATTCCAAGTTTTGCCACCGTCAACGGTGTATTCAAATGCCATTCCGTTAACTACATCGTCAGGAAGATAGAAACGGTTGTATGTGCTACCGTTACGTCTGTCGGTTCTTTCATAACCCATAAGGCCACGATGTCTACCAACTGAACCGTCTTGTACTCTACCATCATTGTCTAAGAATTTTTCATCCCATTCTCTTTCACTTGTTACTGGAACCATGAAGAACAACTTACCGATTGGAAGGTTCATTGCTTGAACTGAAACAATGTCATTAGCAAGAAGTTTGCTGAAAACTCTTCTGATGATAGGGAAGACAACAGTCTCGAATGAACCGCTATTGTCTGAAGCAGTTGCTTCTGAAAGAAGAGCCTTAGCTTCGTTTTCATACAATGTAGCGATATTTTCTTTGACTATACCTTTAAGACCGTCAACCATGCCCAATGATGACCAACGTTCATTAATTTCTTTTCTGATTCTTTTCTGTTCGTTGAGTTCGATATTACCCACTTGACCAGATGCTAAAAATTCTCTCATTTTACTTATTTTGTTTTTTCTTATTCTTTATTTGTTTAATAAATAGTATTAACAACTCAAAACTCTGCCCATAAGGTCAATTGTTTTCATTAAGTCGTTAGTTTTATAGATTTTTTGCTCATTTAATTCTTTAGTTCCTTTAGCAGTTGCTGAATATTCGTTAAGACTAATTTGTTGATTATTCTTTAATTGCTTATCAATGGATTCATAAAGAACGTTAGATTGTTCTACAGTTTTTGCCTCGTTTGAGAAACGATTAACAATATCAATCTTTTCTTGTTGAGATGTTGTGTTCTCAAGGAACAATTTTGTAATTTTGCCAAGGTTTACGTTGGTGATATATGCTTCATTCAAATTCTTGCGAAGTTCCATGATTGCCTTTTTAAGCTCTTTGTTTTCGTTCTTAATGGCTTTCAATTCTCTGCTTTCGTTTGCAGAAGAATAACGTGGATTTGCACTACCTGTTACTTGAACATCAGTACCTCTTTGGCTTCTTGCTTTTCTACCATTGCTGTTAGGAATATTAGAAGCTGTTACTGAATTTTGCTGTACAAAACCGCCCACAGTCTTTTGTTCTTCCATTTCAGCACTACCAAGTGCATCAGTGCCAAGGTCTTCTTCGTTTACACTACCTTCAACTTTTTGTGTATTTTTGAATGGGTCACCTTTTGATTTTGTTTCGCCTGCCCATGGCTTTTTTGTTCCAGTTGGAACACCTTTGTGCCAAGATTTGCCACCCTTAGAAGGTTCATTATTAGAAAGTCCTGCTATCGGGTCCTTGTCTTGGTAATTGTCTGTATATCCAAGGTCAACCTCGAATAGTACTTCTTTGCTTTCTTTCATTGGCTTTCTTGCTTTTTTATTATTTTTTATTTTGCCTTCGTATAACTCATCATCGAATCCTGCCATATCATCATTGAATTCGTCAAAATCGCCCAAATCTTCATCTCTATGGTCTTCATAATCGCCATAAACGAATGGGTCATCTTCTTCGTGCCCAATAACTGTTTGGTCATCAGTAAAATCGTCTTCAAATGGTTCGTCATCATTGAAATCGCTGGTAAGTTCGATTCCGTCAAAGTCATAACCATCTAACAAGGATTCGTTTAGTTCGTCAGGCATTTCCTCACCACCCATATATTCGGCTGTTGCCTCTGGTTCTTCACCATCGCCGCCTAAATCAATGACGTATTCAGTGCCGGCTTCGTTATCTTGAAGCTGAAGTGTGTTGCCATCTTTTCTTACAACAACTTGGTCTTCATCGTTCAAAAGTTTATAAACCTTTACTACGGTATCGTAGTCATTCTCACCTGTGAGGTCATACGTATTACTATCGCCAACTTGATAATCTGAAAAGTCATCCCAACTTTCTTTACTATCTCCTGGATTTTCTTGTGGCATTTGTTCACCACCCATCATTTCAGGACTTTCTTCTGGTGCACCTTGTTGTCCACCCATTTGTTGTGGCATTTGTTGCTGTGCCATTTGTTCGTTTCCTGGCTGCTCATCACCACCCATTTCAGGGTTTCCTGCTTCGTTTTCTTGTTTTGGCTTTTTCTTTTTATCAGAAGGCTTTTTCTCAGTTGTGCTTTCTTCTTCATCATCAATCACTTCACCTTTGTCATCGTCTTCATCGCAACTTTCTCTTAAAGCGGTTTTAACTGCCTCAGATAAAAGAGTGTTTAATGATTTCTTACTCTCTTCTTTTATTGCAGAAGTTATGGCATCCATTTCCAAAAGTGCTTGAGATGCTATGCTTTTATTTTTAGTGCTCATTATTAATCAGCAATTTTAATTGTTATTTTTTAATAATAAATATCATTTAAAATGAAAAAATACTCTAATTGTTAGTAAATTAAGAAAATTAATCATTTAGCCAATCTGAAAATTTTCCTAATTCTTCAAAAATAGTATTTTTTTCTGTTGTTTTATTTTCAATATATTGTTGTGGTATTTGGTCTTCAGGCGTTATCCATGCGTTTGGCGTTGAAGGGTCTGAAACAACGTCCCAACATACTATTTCATAGTCATCGGCCACATACAGAATTCCCATTTTGTTTGTTACAGTACCAAGACCTCTTGAAGAAACACCAACTTTTATTCCTTGTAATATAAGATTTGCAACTTGGTCACCTTGACAAGATATAATTCCATATTTTCTAAATCCTGGACTTGTTACAATTTCAAGTTTTCCAACCAACGTGTGGCCTTCCCAATGTAATTCAACAATATTGATTGCAACTCTTGAAAGGTCAATTACTGATTCACTTGGGTGATTACAGTTTTTAGTCCAATGGCATCTGTTGTTATCCATTACATACCATATATGATTTTCGACTTCAACACACATTACATCTCCGTTATAATCAATTTCATTAACAGACATAAATCTATTGTCTGTGTATATTCCTTTTGTAAGTGACCTATACGTAAAATACATTTCATGCGGGCTTTCTCCTTTAATAATTCTTTTTTCTTCTATTGGCCTATCATTATCTCTTTTTTCAATTGAGAATGTTCCAGAATATCCGATTTTTAATTGTATTTCGTTTAGGTCTAATGCTAATTGTTTTGAAGTTGAAAATACGTCATCCGACATACTTATTCTTTTTCTTCTTTTATCACAACGTAACCTTCCATCGCCCATTACAAACCAATCATAAAAAATTTTTAATATGTTGCTGTTTTGCTGCTTTAGTTCAAATGGGACAAATTTATCATAGCATAACCCAAATTGTTGAACGTATTTATAAAGTCTCATATCATTTAATACAAACGTTTTACAATTTGTCTTTTTGTTTGTGCTTATTGTAAAATCAATACCCAATTCTTCTAACATTTTTTGTATTTCCTCACAAACGTCTTCTTTTTTTTGGTGAATGTTTATTTTGTAAGATTTACTTTCTTTTTTTGAATGTGAACCTTCTGAAAGGTAAATACCCATAAATTTTGCGAATATATCCATAGGTATTATTAAATCAGATGTGTATTTTTTCTTCAAATTATGACGTATTCTTTTACCAAGTTCATTTTCATTTAATTTTGGTATTACCATATATTTATCACTTTTTCCAACCCATTCTCCTGTTTTGGGAATGTAAAAATGTGATATTTTATCAAATTCAGAAATTTCTTTTGCCGTTATGAATTTCTTGAATTTATTATTTCTGTCGTATAAAGGAAATCCGTGGTCTGGTGTTACAATATCATTTATTTGTCTTCCTTTTATGTTTAGCATTTTTCCATTATAATGGTACTTTAAAATTGATTTTATTGGCTTAATTTCAATTTTGTTTGTTTCGGCGTTTAATGTCAATATGTTTTCACCTTCAGATACTTCATATAAATGTTTCCACCCTTTTTCTGTTAGAATCATTGTTTCTGGCCTATAGCATTCGCCTATAGCTCTTTTTTCTGCAATTTTTTCCATGTATTTTTGGACTTCACGTTTCAAAATGTCTTCAGGATATATTCTTCCGTTTGCATTTTCTATTCCAAATTTTTGAAATACTGCTGACACAATAAATGGGTATGGACAATGGAATTCATCACCAATCTTTCCACTGTTTATATCCTCGAAAAGTTTTTTGTTATTGCCTATTTCTGGTGAAATATATCCATCGTGCTCAATAAGTAAGCCCGTTCCTGTTTGTCCTTTTTTAATTTCAACTAAATTATCTTTTTCCATGTCGCATATGTTGTTTATAATTCATCTTCATTTATGAATTCATCAATTATTACTGATTTATCTAATTTCATTTTGTCCATTTTATCTGTAAATTTGTCATAATCAATGTCGTTCTTCACATTTTTACATATTTTTGACATTATTAATCTTCCTTTTTTTGTTTTTGCAAACACTTCTTTCATTAAAAAATTAAAATTGTCTGTATCAAGAGAAGCAATTCTCTTTAATAAATATGGCAATTCTGGTAAAGTTATATCGTTAAATGAATTTGTTAATAGGACCCACAAACTTGGCCCTAATCTCATATCCCAAGGCTCCGCTTTCAAAAAATCTGATTTTCCAATTATTATTTCTGCCATTTTTTTTTCTTTTGGTAATCCGTGTGAGATAAATAATTCAATAAATCCACGTAATGTTTCACTTAATAATACAGGAAATATTTTACCTTGAGCTGTTATTCTAACTTGTTGTTCTCCTCCTCCTAATTCAACATTCACAGTGCCAAGTTGTTTTTTGCTTTTATCGTCAATTCCTATATCCTCTTTCATATATAGGGCATAGTTGTTTAATGCAATTATTTTATAGTATAATTCACATAATTCTGACGATATTTCTTGTATGCTGCCTTTATACGAATCAATATTTGAAGATAATGAAATCGCTCCACCCATGCATAAAGATTCCAATATTCTTCTTTTATATACTTCATCACGTATCATTGATGCTGAATCAATACTATCAAATTCTAAATCTTCATCGCCATCTATAGGGTCAACAATAATTGACGGGGCATTTAAATCAATAGAATCTGATAAAGATAGGTTAATTTGCACACTATCTTCAGGAACATTAAAAGTGTCTATTACATAATTAACACAAAGTTTTTCTAATTTATCCCTAAAAGGTCTTTCTATTTCAATGCATTTGTTAATTAATTTTGCTAACATAGAATTTATGTCAGTATCTTCAAAATCGTTAATTTCACCAATTTCAGCAAGTGTGTTTTTTATATCTTCAAATCTTTTGTTTGCTATTTTCAATAAAAATGGCATGTCATATATGTCCGGTATCGCCGGATTGTTTCCTAAAGATGTTTCATTATTTATTATTGATAACTTTATATCTTCAGGCAATTTATCATATAGTATTCCTTCGTTTAGCATATTTTTGTTTTTGTCTTGTCATTAAATGATATCTTATTTAACAGTTAATTACCATAAAACGGTTAATAGATTTTCATCCAAACAAATGAAAAAATTTTCATTATAATCGTCTGAATAAAATCTTTCAATCATTTTTATTTAAATAAATTTTTATTAATAATTTTTAAATCCTTCATAATCAATCAATTCTGGTAAAACATCTTTCCATCCGGCGCTGTAGTAAATGTCTTTCAAATCTAAATCATTTAATGGTGGACTATTATTTATATAGAAATTGTCATCATGTAATCTGTTTTCACCTTTTCTTATATAAACAAACCTTGGGTCATTATATGGCTTTCTACCTTTAAAAACTTGTACAAACAAAACATCGTTCATTACTTCATAATCTCCGTGTCTTAACCCGTCCATGAACATTTCATATTCTTCATTCCATTGATTGGCATCATCATTATGCTTTTTTCCCCAATGTTCTCTTAATTTTCTTTTTGTAATTTTATATCCTTCGTGGATTTTTTTTAGACGTGCCTCTTCAATTTGCTTTTTTGAGAATGTTTTATATTCAGATATGCCATCTCCTGAAACTTCAACGTCACCACCATCACCTAAAACGGTTGGATTTACTTGCTGTTGTATTGCCTGGTTTACGTTTTGCCCCTTTTCAACCTCGACATGCTGTGTTGGGACCGAATCGTTAGAACCAACGAGATTTTGGCTTGATATATGTAAATTGACATCTCCATATTTTCCTGCATTATTTATTTCAGGCTGATTGCTTGTAACTGCATTTGTTAATGATGTTATTGTATTTCCGGTTGTGTTCAATTGAACTGTTGTTGTGTTTTCTTCTTTTAACACTTCATTTAACTGCTGTCTTGTTAAAATTATCCTTTTAACATTTTTGTTTTCGTACATATTTTCGTGTTTTATAAACTCATTTTCATTATTTGATAAATTGAATTTATGTCTTTGTAGATTATCATCGTATATATCAATGTAACCTGAATCAGCATTTAATCCATATAGCATAACTTTAAGTTCCCCGTTTAATGGGTTTTTAAGCCATACTCTTCCTTTTGTTGAGAAAAACATAACTTCTGTTTTGCCGTATGTAACATTGCGATATGTTACGTTAAATTCTAATAGTCTATCACCACCTCTTACAAATGATGGGAAACTTCCGTCTATTTGTGGAACCTCATATGATTGCCCCGTTTCAATGTCATAAATAACATCACTTGCTCCACGACCAATTGGCCTATAAACAAACAAAGGACCGTTTGCGTGTTTTACTGACAAGAATTCAGATATACCATTTAGTTCAACTAGTTTTTCTTTCCTAATTAAAAAGTTTTTATGCGTTCCTGAATTATCATAAGAAGTTATTAATGTTAAGCCATAAGGAAATGAAGTATCTGCTATAATAAAATCATAATTGCCAATTAATTCGTTAATGTTAAAGAAATGTTTTGTTGACATATCATACCAATAATCTTCTTTTGCAGATGAATCATATATTATATGGAGTATATTTTTTGATGGACTTATGAATTCTGTTCTTACACCTCTTCCATATGAATTACAAGCATTTTGAATTCTTTCCATCCATGAGTGACCGTTTGGTAATACTAATGGCTCGTTTGTGTTTATGTCAATTAATGCCAGTTGCTTATCAGTCATTTTAACCATATAGAAGCCCCATGGGTTATTTTTATCAATTCCCCATGTTGGTATTCTTGTAATAAATTTAAACTTTTTTTGACTCTCTACTTCAACAAATTTATGCTTTCTTGCGTCATAAATCATATATGAAGAGCCAACAGAACAAAGAATTACGTTTCTATATCCTCTTGCATCTAAACCATAGTATCCGTTCTTCGCTTCAGGAGATGTAAAGTCGCATGTATACCACCTATCTATTTTATGTATTGTTTCAAATAGGATTTTGTTACCGTCAATTAAACAAGCCCATGTATTGTCGTTTATGGTTACAAACAAAGACCTTACAGAATTATTTAATGCCTTATCAAACATTTTTCCATATTTAGCCAATACTTCTTCCTCATTACCATCAGTGTTATTACGTGCCGCTGATGCTTCTTGTCTTATTGCTGAAAGCTTTGCTGTATTTGTTAATACAGCGTCTAATCTTAACTCAAATTCGCCGAATGCTGACTTTGTATTACCACCATTCATTCTCATTTGGGCATACTTGAAAATTCTAAGTACATCAAGTTTTTCCTTGTTTGCTATTTTTCTTTTGTTTCCTGCGTCAGATTCAATCTTTTCACGGTCATGCTGCCATATCTTGAATATTCTTTTCAAATCATCAGCATTTACGCCTGTGATTCTCATAAATTCATCTGTTGTATAAGCATGGTCTGCTTCACAACATGAATTGTCTTTACTGCTACCATGGTTCCATCTTGAAGTAATATATGTTGGTTCCCATGAACTATTCTTTTGTAAAACTGCAATTAATGAGTTTCCATATTCGTCTTGTGGCTTATTGTATGTCCATCCTTCTGTTTTTTGTCTTGGTATATTTTCAAATCCATCTTTTCTGAATATTACATAGTGTATACCTAATCTTCTTATATATGCATTATAGTGTTGTTCACCATATGTAATACACCATGCTCCTGGTTCAGTAAATGAATTGTATTTTCTTGCTTCATCATATGAATATAATATATCAAATGTGTATCCGTTGCCAACGTGATTATCTCTATTGAGCGTTTCAACATTTCCTTTTGGAACCTTAACAGGCTCTATTCCAAGTTCTTTATCAATTGCCTTATTGTATTTTCTTAATAGTTTTTCCAAAGACAATGAACCAAAATCTTCAGGCTGTTCAAATTGAGTACCGACACTATCAATAATGGCATTTCTTAAAACAAGAATCAATGCACTTAGTCTTTCGCATATTTCGGGTATAAATTTATCTTCTTTTTGTGGGTAAAGTGCATTGATGTATTTATTGGTTGTTAACTTTCCTTCAAAATAATATCTTGTAACACCTGCTAAATAATAATTTGACTCTAAAGACAAATTTCTTATATTTGCTTCGTTTACAAATTTAGACAAAAGGAATTGTTTAAGTTGACTAATGTTTTGTATTGATTGGTTGTACTTTTGTACATACCCAAGGTATGGTATCAAAAGGTTGTCTCTTGAGCCCTCGTTTAACTTTTCTTTGAATTCCTTTATTACGTTTGAACTCATATTATATGTTTTATTATTAGTCATTAAGAAATATTTTATAATAAATAGTTTCATTAAAATAAAAAAAGAGCGCCATTTAGACGCTCATTTTGTTGCTATTGCGTTTGTTTTTATGCGAATGGGGAATTAAATGGAGAATTTCCTGATTTTGATATTTTTCTTGGCAATTCTTTTTTGTCGTTTTTTTTCATCAATTCGTCTTGAGATGGTCCAAAATTTTCTTGGATTTTATTTAATTGTTTTTTGGTAAAAATGACTTGTTCCATCATTTGTTGCTCATCACCTGCTTCTTGCTGTTCTCCTTCTCCTTTTTTTAGCATACTTTTTGCGTATGACCTTACTGCTTCTTTATCTTCGTCTGATAATTGGTTTATTATAGAAGTGGTATCATCGGAATTTCCCATTGCATTTTGGTCACCGCCAATTGCGTTTGGGCTACTACCCATACTTGGGTCTACACCCATCATACTTGGGTCTCCGTCCATTGCGTTTTGGCCACCAACAATACTTTGGTCTCCACCCATCATACTTGGGTCTCCACCCATCATACTTTGGTCTCCACCCATCATACTTTGGTCTCCGCCAATCATACTTTGGTCTTGAGAAAAAGAAGCACCATCAACAGATGGACGTTGACCGCCTGTAGATGGTGAATTATTTAATTTTAAAAATGTTTTCTCGTCTACTGAGCCTTCATTCAGTCCACTTTTTTTTTATTCATACCTTCAATCGGAACGCCTTTTTTTAATTGATACATAACATCCTTTGTAACTGCATTTACTAATTGTGTAAATGGGTCACCATTACCAATTTGTTTTCCAAATGGTTCTTCGCTGTGTACACTTTCATCGTTCCAATCTCTTCCCCATTGATTTTGGTCTTCACCTGTTGTTGGTAATTCCATAGGTTTCTTTCTGTAACCAGGGTGTTTTCCGAATACGTGAAGTTCGTCTTCTTTTAAGATATTTCTAACAACAGACTCAACAATGCTATTCATTTTGCGTTGTTTTGATTCCATCATTGGGTCCATTCCGCATTCATCAAGTGAATCTTCTTCTTCACCTTCTTCACTTTCATCTTCTTCATCTTCTGTTGAAAAATCTTCTTCGTCTTCTCCGCTGAATTCATTGTCAGGCCCAAATTCGTCTTCGCTTTCGTAATTGAATTCGTCGCCAAATTCGTCTTGGCTTTCGTCATCGAACTCTCCTTCAAATTCGTCTTCGTTTTCATTATCGAACTCGTCACCAAATTCTTCACCTTCATCATCGAATGATTCGTCATCGAATTCGTCACTAAATTCTTTTTTCAATGCTTCAATTTCAGCATTCAATCTTTCGATTTCTGATTCGTATTCCATTCCATCAGACTCTTCTGTTTCGTCATATTCAATGCCATCATCAAATTCGTCTTCTGTATCGAAATCTTCTGTGTTTTCAGGGTCTTCTTCAAATTCGTCTTCATCACCCTCGTTTATTGATTTGTTGAATGGGTCATTGTTGTGGTCAGTGTCTGGCTCACCAATACCTTCTGAACCAGGTAAACCTTCATCCCATTCTTTGGTTTCTTCATTTACTTTTTCTTGTCCATCCATATCCCAACCTATTTGGCATGGCTCACTTGCACCCATCTTAGGACCTGCCCAATTTCTTGTATTAGGCATTAATGGCTCATCACTGATATCACCGGCTTCTTCATTGCAATTTTTGCATTCGCATTTACCTTTGCCGCAATTTGGACAAGTACCTTCATTTACTTTTTGGTCAAAAGGACCAACAATGTTTGGCTTGTGTCCGCTTCTACCTTTAACTTTGTCTTGGTCAACAACCTTTGCTTCTGTTCCGTCATTAATTGAGTTACCATTCTTCTTTGGAACTTCATATTCATTAGGATTTTGCTTCTTAACAACGTTGTCCTTTTCTATGGCACCAATTTCATTTGCTTCATTCATAATCATTGATGCATTGTACATAATTTGCCTTTGACGTGCAATTTCATTTTGCATCCTATCTGTTCCCTCAACCAAAAATTCTTGTTTCTTGAATGGGTCCAAAGTAGAAATGTTTACATCGCCATCGTAAGCCTCATTAATTGAAGCCATCTTCAATTCAAAGTTCTTTAATGCGTTTGCGTAACTATTATATTCATAATTTCTCTTGTTGCAAAAACCTCCAAGATAATCATATGATTCAGCAACCATTTCTTTATCCTTTGGTGCTGATTTAATATAGTACTTATTGCACTCCTTTATAATTCCATAGCTTTTGCCGTCTGCTGCAATAGCATGGTATTCTAACGTATGTGTTTTAAGGTCATTACCTTCATTTAATTCTTTTCCGTAGGTATAAAGACCTCTCATTCTAGCAAGAGTTTCTTCAAAACTTGACATATTTTATTTTGTTTTTATCGAATTATTTTCCTTTTTTTCATATAAATAGCAATTAAAATAAAAAAAATTATCGTAAACTATTCAAATTATCGTATGTTTGTTGTTTGAGATTGTATAACTTATCAAGATACCCAAGTCTCCTTAAACATTTGAAAATGATATTTCCATTTGATATTTCAGATTTTCCATTGCTTAACTCTTTCTTTCTTTCGTTTTTAATATCATTCCATAATTTATTTGATTTGGCATAAACTTTTTCTGTTTTATGATTGTCGTTCTTTGTGTTTTTATAATCATTAATTAATTCTTCAATATTATCAATGTATTTTGCTACTTTTGAGCGTATAAAAGATTTATTTACTTTTGCTTTTGCTAAATTTTCTCTTTTTGGCTCTGTTAACCATTTGTTTTTATCTAATGAATATACGCCACTTGAAGCGTGCGACTCATTTGTATCTTGAACATAAACTTCGACAGGAAAACCAAATATTTTTAAATCTTCGTGGTCTTCATTCCATTGGTTTTTCAAGGAATCAAAATATTTTTTAACAAAATCAGTTCTTTTATCAACTTTTGAAAAATCCATTAACACGTGTAAGTCAATGTCTGAATATTTTTTGTTCCAATTGAAGTTTGCCAATGAGCCGGTTATGATTATATCATCAGGTTTTACCCAATCAACACCAAGAAAATCAATGAAATCGTCAGCAATATCCATTAGCCTTAATCTGACTCTTGAATCAAGTAAATTGTTTTTCCAAAACTTTGGATTTAATTCGTGCTTAATGTTAAATGAAGATAAATCAACATCATCTGAACTTGTTTCATCTATTAATTTTGATTCTTTAAGTACTCCTTTTTCTGAATTTGCGTATTCAGTCCATTTTCTAAAATATATATTACCTTTAAGATATGCTTCTGATTCAACTTTTTCCAATTCTTCGTTGTCTTTAACATCGTCAGCAGAAGAAAATGAAAGATTAATACCTCTCAAATTTTGAGAATGGTGAATCATTTCGTGCGCGAAAGTTCTTAAAATATCTTTAGGGTGTCTATCTTTACAGAAAACAGTTATTTCTTTTTCTTCTGGTGAATAAAAACCGGTTCTAATAAAAAGTCCATCTTGTTCAGACCAATCTAAATTAATTTTTGGAAACGGAGAAACTTTTAATCCGTTTTCTTCCATAAATTCTGCAATTTCGTTGAAATATTTTTTGAAAGAATCTTCTTCTTTTTCCTCGTTTACGTGATAATTTGGACTAATTGCTCCACCCTTTTCTACACCAAGTTCATATTTGTCAGATTCAGGCTCAGCCCCTTCTTCCATAGTTCCACATGCTGTAACAGCATCCATAACACCTGCATTCACCTTGTTTTTAACTTGGTCTTGTGCTGATGGAACTTTGTTTTCTGACAATAATTCAAAGTCTTTGATTTTGCTTATTTGTTCTTTTGTTATATATATGGTTTTCATCTATAGACAAATTATCATTTATAAATAGTTTAATGAATTAATAAAAAAAGTCAGCCATTTCTGACTGACTTAAAATCTTTTTGTCAATTAAGAAGCCTAAGCGCTGTTGTTATTTCAGAACGAACCATTAATGTGTTTCCATGTGACAAAAAATTTAGCGCTTGTATCAAGTGGCTTGAAATGTTTTTGTTTGATTTCGGCTCTTCAATGTCGTTGTTTTTAAACCGGTTAAATGACATAAATGTTTCTTCTTGTGAATTTTCATTTATTAGCCTTTTTAGCATCTCAGAAACTATAGCCCTTATTGTTTCTTCTTTAATATGTATTTGATTATTCATTTTTAATCTTTTATGACTTCATATATTTTTATTTCGTTTTCTGTTGATTCTACAACGTGATATCCATTTGCAACAAATGATACAGGCGCTCCTGGTTCTCCATATGATTCTGATGGGTTCCATTCATAGAATTTACCGCCATAGATGTTTATCTTAGCGGTTCCACTTGTATAATTTGCATCCAAACAGTTAACTAAAAATTTCAAATTACCATTTACGTCTCTATCTGCTGTTTCAGCATTTGACAATTTAAACATACCTCCATAAACATTTATTGTACCATTTTCAGAATACAATGTATGTGTTGTTCCTTCAAATTCTCCTCCATAAATGTTTATTACACCGTTTTCTGCTGACAGCCATACACAATATGATTCTGAGTTATTTATAAGTTTACCTTCGCCAACAATGTCTATTTGAGGTGTTGTTCCTCTAACGAACAAAGAACCAACTGTTTTTGTACCGCATTTTACGGTATGCCCATTAAGGTCATATCTATATTTACCGCTTGTAAGGATTCCAAAATTAATTCCTTTCGCGACATCAATATCCTCTGCAATCTTATATACTCCAGCGGATGAAGTTAGTTTATTGAAATTGCTTGAAGTTATTTCAGTTTCTAAAGGCGATACATTAGTGTCTTTGCTTACAAGTTCATCGACAAAATCTGCAAAATCAACTCCATAATATATTACATTACCCTTGATAACATTTAACGAATTTGCATGGAAACCTGATTTAAGGATTAATGTGTTATCACTTACAGTCGCTGTTACGTCAGTGTATTTACCACCCATTGAAACTGTTGAGTTTGGTGCATAAATCGTTGGGCTTCCCATTATGCTTGTGTCTCCGTCATTAATTGTCAATGGCTTTTCTCCTTCATAGTTTACGCCACATTCGTCACCAACAAAATTAACGCTTAATGAAACCCCAGTAATTGAATCATTACTGTCATCAATGCTTATTGTACCGTTTACGTTTGCATATTTTGAATTTGATGCTGAAATTGATTTTCCGCTTAGGTTGATGTCATTATAATCACCCGTTAAATAAACAGAACCGACAGAATTTCCAACATTTACGCTAACAGGGTTTTCTGACGTGTTGTTTATTGTCACGTAATTTGATGATTTTGGCGCATCATAATATATTGTTGCCCCATCAGCGACTTCACCTGTTATCTTTGGCGAAGAAGTAACGGTATTTGGTATTTGCAGATTGTTAATCGTTTCTCCTTCAGGTACTGTTATATTTACAGATGAACCAGATGCGCTTGACAATTGGTCTAAGATATCTTGTTCAGTTTTTCCTGATTTGCTTCCACTATTTGGATTTTGTATTGCATCTATGTCAACAATTTCCAATGAATCAGAACCATTTGGATTAAACTCAAATAGTTTTTTGTTTTCTTTGCTATCACCTATCGGCATTCCTATTTTATTGATGAATTTTGGCATTAGCCCATCAAATTCTATTCCTTCTATTTGGTCGTATTGGCTTAATTCGTGATTTATTTTATGTGTTTCCATTTTAACTATTTTTTGAATTGTTATTTTTTTTTATAAATAGTCAAAAAAAACGCATAAAAAAACGAATGGCTGAATTCCATCCGTTTATTTTTTGGGAACTATATATCTGTTGACAGCAACTTTTGCTGATATTTGGCCACAAAAATAGCACAAATTTCTGATTTTCTTCAAAAAAACTGGTTTTTCAGGTTGAAAAATTGTATGTTTTACACTATAAGTATATGTAAGACAACAATGATTCGCTATGATAGATTTTGACAACTTCACATCCCTCATTCAAATTGCCGACTATTTCAACTCCGATGAAATCTGCAAGCAGACTATTGCGGAGGAGCGTTGGCCTGACGGAAAGTCTGTTTGCCCTTATTGCGGCTGCACCCATTGCTATGAGTGTGGTGACGGACGCTATTTTTGCAGCCATTGCAGAAACAAGTTCTCGGTTCTCGTTGGAACCATTTTTGAGAACACCAAGATTTCACTCCGCAAGTGGTTTATGGCAATGTACCTCATTTCCTCGCACAAGAAAGGCATTTCTTCCTGCCAATTGGCAAGGGACATCCAAGTGACGCAAAAGGCCGCTTGGTTCATCCTACACAAACTCCGTGGCTTGTATGGACAAGACAAGGATGCCGTGCTGAAAGGTCAGGTGGAAATGGACGAAATGTACCTTGGTGGCCGTGAGACCAACAAGCACGAAAGCAAGAAGGTCAAGGGAACGCAAGGCCGCTCCACAAAGACCAAGACCCCAATTTTCGGAATGGTAGAACGCAAGGAGGGTAATGTGGTTGTGATGAAAGTCAAGGATACGAAAGGCGCAACGCTGATGCCGATTGTCGGAAAGTATGTCTCAAAGGAAGCCGATGTGTTTACCGATGAACTTGTTTCCTATGTCAACCTTGACAAGAGCGGTTATAGCCACCAAATCGTTAACCACGGGAAGCGTGAGTTTGTCCGTTCAAATGACATCCATACCAACTCAATTGAGGGCTTCTGGGCACATTTCAAGCGTGTGGTGTTCGGTACATACCATTGCGTTTCCAAGGACTATTTGCAGCGTTACATTGACGAGCAGGTGTACAGATGGAACACAAGAAAGGAAAGCGCCACAAAGCGTTTCGCTGACATGTTTGCCAAGAGTATCAAGTCGTTTGAGTACAAGGATGTATTGCGTCCTTCAACGCTTGTTGACGGGGAAATGTGGGCCGCAAAGCACAGGTCTTACTATCATAAAAAGGTTGCTTAATTTAACGACTTATTATAACAACAAAAATAAGCCTTGATTGACAAGGCTTATTTGCATGTTATACAACATGTTTCTTTTAGGATAAGGATTTATTAACTTCCCAAGAAAAAGAACTATTGTATTCATCAATAATATGCTGAACCTCTTGGGAATTTGCATAATTTACACTTTGTTTTGCAAGTTCTTCGCAAGATATATACAACGCAACTAAAAATTTCAAATCGGCATCAAGTTTACTATATATTTGTTTGTAAAACTCGTGGTCTTTGTTAATTATCATAATTCGTTTGTTATTAGTTCTTTCCATGAGATACATTTCAGCGCCTCTTCCTATTGCAACTTCCTCAAACCCATCAATCCACTTATTAGTCCTTATTTTTGTTGGTGACGGATTTTTTTGTGGACCTCTTTCTTTATGCTCTTTTTCATCTTCAGTTTTAGGTTTGTTTACACCTTTTCTGTCAGCTTTAAGAAGCATGTTTTTGTTTTGCTTTTCTGTGACCTTTCTATAAAATTCTTCCATTTCTTTTTTAAGAGCAGGGTCGTTTTCTTCATGTTCTTTGTTATATTGTTTATCTCTTCTTGTCGCCTCTTTCCAAAATGGGCTTAATTCGGTTCTTAATTTATCAATAAGAGATTGTGACATGCAATCACTTGTTCTTTCAATAATCATTTTAGTAAAAGTTGATTCAAACAAATAGTCACAATTTCCATCAATAAAAACTTCACATCTAAATCCGTTTTTCCAGTGGTCTTTTACAAAAAGTCCTAAAGTTAACGCTTTTCCAACTAGTCTATTCTGTCTATAAATGTAAAGACCTTGATGTGTGTTATCTCTTCTTGTATAACTTTCTTTACCGTTTGATATGTGATTGTTTTCTTCAAATTCGCTATCGTTATCTCCATTTTTTGCCATATACCAAGCTTTATATGATATAGTATGTCCATCAATAGTAAATTCACCATCACCCATTAAATCATTTGTAATACTATTACCCATTAAGTCAACATAAGGAACTTCATCATTGCACACAAAAAACTTCAATACCTTGTTATAAATAAACTTATTAAAATTCTCTGCAATTTTTGTTTTTAAAGTGCCTTTAAAACTATTATAATCTTTGTTACTTAATCTATCAATTGATGAAATTTTCACAATAGTACCATGTTGTTCGCCAACTTTTTCAATAAACCATTTATATTCATTAGAACTTTTATCATATGATTTATATCCAACAAAAATATCTTCATTGTTTTGTATTGTGTTCTCAAGCGAAATAATCGCATAATTTAAGTTTCCATTATTTTCTTTTGAAAATACTTCAATTTTTTGACCGATAGAGAATGAAGCCGTTTTCAATCCAGCGCCATACATACCAAGGTTTAATTCACCGCTTTTACCCGTATTACTTCCAAGCGTAACTGCTTCACGCAAAATTTCTTTTGACATTCCACATCCGTCATCAATAACATAAATTCCAACGATTTTTGTCTCTTTACCTTTACCTTCTGTTTCAAAATCAACTTTAACAAAACTGCTTTCAACATCTGGTTCAACAGAATTGTCAATAATGTCAGAAATTGCAGAATAATTATTATACCCACAATTTCTCAATGCATTAACGATAAAAGAATTGTTGATTCCTAATTTCTCTTTTTCAAATGAACTGCTTTCGTTGTTCAATCCGTCAATCATTTCATTATCCAAATGAAAATCTTGATTTTTTTCATTGTTTTTATACATGATTTTAAATTTGTTTTCCTTCAAAACGCTATGTCATGTTCCGTTCAAAAGGTTTATTTGTTGTAAATATACAAAATAAAAAATTAAAAAGCAAAAAAAGCGCACCTGAAAAGATGCGCTTTGTGTAAAATTCTGTGTTGACTAATTTAATCTGCTGTCAACTGGTACATAGTTCCCTATTTTTTTTGTTTTTAAGAAAAAAATTAATTCCCTTCTCCTTCTCCGCTGTTTTCTCCGCCTTCTGAAGAATCACTTTCCATTATAGCATCAATATCAATGACTTCAAGTGAATCACTACCTTTTGCATTTGCACCAAAAAATTTAACATTTTCATCACTTTTTCCTGTTGTATCTGTCAATTTCATCGTCTCAGGCATTAAGCCATTAAATTCAATTCCTTCAACGTAATCATATTGGTTTAATTCGTGATTTATTTTGTAAGTTTCCATATAAAATATTTTTTTATTATTGTTATTTTTCGAGTGATATTCAATAATAAATAGTCATATTATTCAAAATGTTTCAATAAATACCTTCTTAAAATATTTGAGCCAGTTCCTGATATTTTTGTGTTATCTCTAACAAATGCAATATCTTTTGATGAAGCATTTGTCATTGCTGCATCTCTTTCTTCGTCAGAAGTAAACCCTCCTTTTGTGTTTTTTATTTTTTCGTTTTTGTTTCTTGGAGAATTAAACATATGATATACTGTTATTTTATTCGGGTCAACTCCAAGTACATCCACAAGGTAATTTTGTGCCATAATGTCAACTCCATAATAATCACCAACAACAAATTTTGCATTTGGGTCTTCATATAACGCAAATTCTATTGATGGCTTGTAATTTATTTCAAATTCCTCTTCTGTTATATTTCTGTGACCTGATATAAAATATGTATGTAAAACATCAAACTCATCCTCTTTTTCTTTTTCAAATTCAAGCCTTAAAGCATCCATATCAGCTTCTCCTATTTTTTCATAGTCATATTTGCTTTTAATTACTTTGTTAAGCGTTTTTCCTTGAGAAGCGTCTGTCCCTCCGTTAATAAACAATATATAATCTTCAAACCTTACGTCTTTATAAACGTATTTCTGTCCGTTCTTGAATACAACAAACAAATTTCCTTTGTTTTCTGCTTCAGATTCTACCATTTCAGTGTAATAAATCATTGAAGAATCATACCAAATTTTTTGTGTCTTTGTTTCTTCGTTATAAATTTTCTTTAATACCATATTAATACCTTTTTATATATAATATACGCATTTATAGGAAAAAAATCAAAACATTTGTTTTTTTTAAAATATTTCTGTATGTTAACTCAACAACAAGAAATTTATTTTGAAATGGAAGAAAATCAAATTAACGTAAACAAGTCACAAGAACTTGAAGACCTTTTAAATTTTATTTACAATGACCTTTCTAAAGAATTACCAACATTGACAATTGATTTAAACTATTTTTTGCTTGGTTCATTGGTACAAAAGAACAATTTACTTTACAGAAGATTAACGTCTTGTATGATGACAAGTACAATGAACGCAATTTATAATTCATTTTATCAAGTTGTTTCTTCAAAAGCACTTAGTGCTGTTAAGTCAAACAGGGTTCCAACACTTGACAATAAGTTTTTGGAAGTATTGAAAAGTGCCGAAAAAGAAATGGCTGAATTAAATGCCGAAGAATTGACTTCTGAAATTGTTTTTTTAACTATTTTGGGAAACAATGACGAAGATAATAAAATCAAAAAGGTTTTTAATAAAGCTGGATTAACATATGGAATATTAAAAAACAAGATACAAGATGATTCGATAAGAATCGACACTGATAGTGACATTATAAGCATGAATAGTGAAAATGGTCAGGTTGGGGTTAAAATGATTATGGCAAAGACACCTGAAGAAGCCATGAAAAAACTTAAAGAAAATATGGGGGAAATGATAAATATTTCTGGATTAACTTCAAAACAGAAAAAGCAGAAAAATAATTCAAAGACACCTTATATTGATGAATATTGCGTTGATTTGAATGAATTGGCAGAAACCGGAAAAATGACACCAATTATTGGCTGTGAAAAAGAAGTTAATGCTATAATTAGAATTCTTGGAAGAAAAAATAAGAACAACACTATTCTTGTTGGTGGCGAAGGTGTTGGAAAAACTGCAATTGGAGAAAGTATTGCATATAAAATCGTTAATGGCGATGTTCCTGAATTTTTGTTAAATAAACGTGTTGTTTCTCTTGATATGACTGCTATGATGGCAGGAACAACCCTTAAAGGTATGTTTGAAGAACGTGTTAAGGGTGTTATGGATGAAATCAAGAAATACAAGAATTTTATCCTTTTTATGGATAATATTGGCGCAATTTTGGCTGACAAGGGACATAATGATTTTGAAATTTCTTCAATGTTAGCAAGGGGGCTTGAAACTGGAGAAATCCAAGTAATTGGTACTTCTGATTTTTCTTCATATAGAAAAACATTCGATAAGGACCCAAGCCTTGCCAGACGTTTTCAAAAAATTATTGTTGAATCTCCAAGTATTGAAGAGTCAATTATGATTTTAAATGGTATTAAAAAGTCTTATGAAGATTTCCATAAGGTAAAATATGAAGATGACGTTATTGAATCTTGTGTTAAACTTGCTGACAAATACATTTCAGAACGTAATTTACCAGATTCTGCAATTGATATTCTCGATGAAATAGGCTCATTAATTGGTACATCAAATGAGCCAAAAGTATTGAAAGAATTAAAAGCAAAGATTTCGTTATTTGAGGACAGATTAGAAGAGGCAAACAATGAAAAGGATTACGAAAGTGCTGATGGCATTTCAAAAGAAATCTTGGAACTTAAAAAGAAATTTAACGAAGAAAAAGACACTTACGAAAAAAACAGAAACGAAAACCATATACCGGTAACGATTGACGATGTTCTTAATCTTGTTTCAACAAAAACTGGTATTCCTGTAAGTAATCTTAATTCAGACGATAAAAAGAAATTATCTGGAATTAATGATAGGCTTAAAGAATGTGTTGTTGGCCAAGACGAGGCAATTGACACGGTTTGTAAGGCACTAAAGCGTAATCGTGTTGGACTTAGTAACAATGGCTGTATGTATAGTTATATAGCAATTGGTAAAACAGGCACAGGTAAAACTTTGTTAGCCAAGAAACTCGCAAAAGAATTGTTTGGTAATGAAAAGGCACTTGTTAGATTCGATATGTCAGAATATTCTGATAAAGTTTCTGTTAATAAACTTATTGGTTCAAATCCTGGTTATGTTGGCTATGAAGAGGGCGGACAATTAACAGAAACAATCAAAAATAAAAAGCATTGTGTGTTGCTTCTTGACGAAATTGAGAAAGCCGACCCAGAAGTATATAACATTTTCTTACAAGTTCTTGACGAAGGATTTTTGACTGACAATTCGGGACAACGTGTTGATTTCAAGAATGTTATCGTTGTATTCACTTCAAATATTGGCGCAAAGGCCGCAAGCGAATTTGGAAAGGGAATTGGCTTCTCTAATAATGAAGAAGAAAATACAAAAAGAATATTACTCAAACAATTAAAGAACAGATTTCCTCCAGAATTCCTTAATCGTATTAATGACGTAATTTATTTTAATACCTTGAATGACGAAAATTTGAATTCAATTATCAAGATTGAAATTGGTAAACTTGAAGATAGACTTGAAAATATGGGATATTCAATGGAATACGATGACGATGTTGTCAAATATATTCTTAACGAAATCCAAGAAGAAAAAGATTTCGGTGCCAGACCAATTATTAGGTCAATTCAAGAGAATATAGAAGATAAACTAACAGATAAGCTGCTTGAAAACAATTATGAAAAAGGATATGTATTTAAAATAACTTGCAATGAAAATTGTGTAACTGTATCTTAATATGGAAAATAATAACATTATAAAATCGCCAATGAATTATACCGGTGGTAAGTTTAAGTTGATAAAACAATTATTACCGGTATTTCCTGAAAGCATTGAAGGTGATTTTATTGATTTGTTTTGTGGCGGGTGCGATATAGCAATAAATGTGTTTGGAAACAGAATAATAGCCAATGACATAAATAAAAACGTAATAGACATTTATAATGAATTCAAAAAGTATTCCATTGAAGAAATATTGTCATATATCAATGGAGTTATAGAAAAATACTCGTTGTCAATTACCAATTCTGACGGGTATAATATTTTTAGGGAAGATTACAATAATTCGATAGAAAAGAACCCGATTGATTTATTTATATTGATATGTTATAGTTTTAACCACCAAATACGTTTTAATCGTTACGGAAAATTCAATATGCCATTTGGAAAAGATAGAAGTTACTTTAACAAATCGTTAGAAAAAAATCTAATAAATTTCCATAAATCAATTATTGATAAAAATATTATTTTTACAAATAAAAATTTTCTAGAACTTAAAGTTGAAAAATTAAATGAAAACGATTTTGTTTATTGTGACCCTCCATATTTAATCACCTGCGCAACGTATAACGAACAAGACGGTTGGAACGAAACAACTGAAAACAAACTATATGAACTTTTGGATAAAATAAATGAAAGAGGAATAAAGTTTGCACTTTCAAACGTTTTTTACAACAAAGGAAAAGAAAATAAAATACTCATTGATTGGTCACAAAAATATAATGTTTTGCATCTTGACAAAACTTATTCAAATTGTTCGTATCACGCGATAGACAGAGACAAAACAACAACAGATGAAGTTTTAGTTCTTAATTATTGATGGTGGGTTTTCCATCAGGAAAATCATAAAAAAAAGAGTCATCCATTATTTTTACTTTATTCTATTTTTTTCTTTTGTATTTCAACATATTCAGCAAATGGTTTTCTCTGTTTATTTCCCCTGTAAAGCCATTTCTTGAAAAGTTTTAATGAAACTCCCGTTATTGCTCTAAAACCTCTCCAATCTTTTGTGTAATTTGACAAATAGGCATTTTTCGCCTCTTGTCTTGATTTGAACCCAATCATTACCTTACTCTCATCAAATTCTCCGTCTTTGTCGTTCTGGTCAATAACATATACCATTTCAAAATCATCAGGGTACGGCCCAATAAAAACGTCAACAGCATCTCCATCTTTTCCGTTGCCTGTTGTATTTGTAAAATATCCGTAATGATTCTTCATTATAACAAAACCATCGTTTCCATTTTCGTCTTTATATTTTCTCTTTGAGCCGATTGGGTTTTCTATTGATATTGGCATTCCTTTAATGTAAAAATGGCCCATTTTATAGTTCCCGGCCTCTTTTTGTGCGTCTGTTGCGTTTACATTCACATCTTTACATTCGGCATCAATGTCAGACGTGGTTATCTCAATAAGGTACTTTAATTGTGATTCTGTCAATATTACTTTCATAACTTAGAAACAATTAACGTCAAGCATACCGTGTACGCCAATCTTATTGTGTAACCACTTGTTTGTGACTAATTTTGCAAATTTTTCACATTCATCATTATCTAAAAACATATTCTTACAAATATCGGCAGCGCAATCAGCCAAATCTTCTTCATAAAGTTGCTCAATTACTTGTTTTGTCTTTGGACTTAATCTTCCAGCAATTCGCATACAAACGGCTTTTCCGCCTATTGGTTTTTCTGGTTCATAATCCAATGGAATAAATTGTGCATCAAGTTTCTTTTTTAACGCCAAAACCTTGTTAGGGTCAACAAAATACACTTTTTTTCCGCTATTTTCTTCTTTCAATATTTGTATTAATCGTTTTTCTTGTTCTTCTGAAATCAATAATTTTTTATTTTGTTTTGACTCGTTCATTTGTAATTGTGAAAAATTAAAATTATTAATGTTTTCCCCGTAATAAGATGACATTTTTTGTATTAGTTCTTGAATATTGTTTGCTGTAAATCCATACAAATTTGATAAATCGGATTTTTCTTGTGCAAACCCAGGCGATTGTACGTTATAAAATGCAATTGATACTGCACCAAGAACGCTATTTTTAATTGCAGCAGCATTACGGACATCATTCTCACTTACTTTCATTCCAAGAACACAATTTCCATTATTTGTTTGTGAAGTTACAACACATATTATTGAACTAACTTGTGGCTGTTGCTCGTTTCCGTTGCCGGATTCTTGTGGCTCTTCCCCTTGGTTGAGAACGTCATCATCAGACAGGTCGTTATTTGCTGATATATTCCATCCGTCTCTGTTTATGGATTTAGCCATACGATAAAAATCTTCATTATGCTCTTCATATGGAAGTTTTCTAAGTACAACAATAATGTACATATGTATCATTTCGTGAATAAGCGTATTTTGTATAGAACGCTCATTTCTTGAATACGCTGTTGTTAACGCTATGGTTCCTGGTGAATTAACTCTTGTTATTCGTTCACCGAATAATGCAGTAGCGTCACCATCATAATACCCCCATAAGTCACCTGGACATCCTAAAACAAATTTAGGTGTCGGTAGACTATTACCAAAATATTTTTGATTAAAAAAGTCAAAATTTTGTTTTATCCATTGTAGATTAGGAACCATTATGTGCTACTTTCTTTAAGTATAAATAGTTTATGGCATAAAAAAAGCGGACATAAGCCCGCTAAAAACTATTCGAGTAAACGGCGCTCGGTAACATACTTGATTTATGCGCTCACTATACTAAATGTTTTTTATGAATATAATTATTATTAACTTTTGAAAAAAAATTATTTTTTTGTATATTTGAATAAAAATATTTCATAAATGAAATATCAAGGTAATAAAAATCGAATTGTTGGAGATATTTTGCCTATAATTTTGCAAAACAGGAAAGAAGACCAATGGTATGTTGAGCCTTTTTGCGGAAGCTGCTCTGTTATTCAGCGTGTTATAGGAAATAGGGTTGCTTCAGACAAGAATAAATATCTTATCGCAATGTGGAAATCGTTAACTGAAGGTAAACAAATGCCTATGGAGATTTCAAAAGAATTTTATTGTGACGTAAGGGATTGCTTCCATGGTAAGAATAACAAATATACTGATGATATAATTGGTTGGGTTGGATATATGGGTTCTTTTAATGGAAGATTTTTTGACGGGGGATATTCTGGCCATAATGTTATTGGGAAAAACGGAAAAGCAAGGAATTATATTGCAGAAAACATTGCCAACACAATGAAACAAGTAGAAGACCTTAAAGGCGTTGTATGGCAAAGTGGGGATTATTTTTCGATTAATATACCTGATAATTCAATTATTTATTGCGACCCTCCTTATAGGAATACAAAAGAATACCAATTTTCAAGAAAGTTTGATTTTGAATCATTTTATTCTTGGTGCCATGAAATGGCAGATAAAGGTCATACGATTTTAATTTCCGAATATGGTATGCCTGATTCATTTGAGTGTATTTGGAGCAAAAAACTAACAAACGCAATGAATCCGACAATTACAAAGAACGCAACAGAAAGATTATTTATACCTAAATCTTCTATTAGCACATTCAATAACCAATAGATTGAGCCTGAAATTGATTTTGTGAAAAATGAATTGTCAGCATCATATAAAAATATGATGGATAGAATGTATTATTTATATAAAGATAACGATGATTTGAATAATGAACAAGTATAACATACGAGAAATAGATAACTTAAATGAAGTGGAATACAATGGCATTGAAAAGTGTATTCACATTATTTGGAAGGGAGAAAATCCGCCAGATTGCTACTATAATGAATTGAAAGGATGGGTTGATGTTAGTACAAGTGATTGGATGATATATGGATGGCGTGATGACGATTTGGAATGGCTAAAAGAAAATGCCGATGATTATGGTAAAAAAATATTTGAGGTTGCCGAAGAAATGAAAGAAATCGCTTCATATGTTGACGTTGTTAGACTTTATGTCGTATATCTATATGGTGGATATTATTTTGACGCTGATTTTGAAGTCTACAGAAACATTTCTGAGTTATCTCACGTTGATGCTGACATAATTTTTTGTAATTCAACTGATTTCTATTATCCATCAATATGTAATGGATTTTTTGGCGCGAGGAAAAAGCATCCATTTATAAAATTTTGTCTTGATTATTTAATAAAAACTTATGATAGTGGAACAATGGACCCTTGGATTATCAAAAGAACAGGGCCGATATTCTTTGGATATTGTTATATCACATATATAGGTGAAATAAATCCAGTTATGCTACAAATGTATTATCTTTACGCGAGTAAAAAGGGTGAATCTTACATTGGAGAAGACGAAAATGGTGAACTTGCATTTAAAGAATTAAAAGAGGACTATACGCATCTTGCGTTTGCTAAACATTTGTATCTTAGTAATGGTGAATATGAAAATTTTGAATAATGGCAAACTTTAATTTTAGCGAAGAACAAAATAGAATATTTGATTTTGCAGAGCACGGCATTCAAAATATGATTGTTCAGGCTGTTGCAGGCGCTGGTAAAACGACAACACTTATTGAATGTGCAAACAGAATCAAATCTGATAAAAAAATAATGTTGTTGTCCCATAATAGGTCAACAAGAGATACGTTGGCTGAAAAAATCGGGGATAAAAAGAATGTAAGGGTATATACGATTCACGGACTTGCTTATCGAATGTTTGTCGAACACTTTGGATTTAATCCAAATATTGACGATGACAAATATAGAAATTATATTAATAAAAACATGAACGAACTTGGTACTGAAGCATATTTTGAGTTACCAAGAAACGCAAAAATGATGTACAAGTCAAATGCTTTCGATTTGTTAAACAAAGCAAGGTACAATCTTAAAAAGTCTGAACGTGAATTAAAAAGATTGGCAGAAAAGAAATATAATATGATTTTAATTGCCGATGAATGCGCATTTGTAAATAAAATTCTTGAATGGGGATACAATAAGACAGATGTAGTTGATTTCCAAGATTTATTATGGTATCCAAGTCAATATGGGTATTTCACAAAAATGTATACTGCTGACATTATAATGCTTGACGAGGCACAAGACGCTTCAATTGCACAGCAAGATGTTATTAGTAGATGCTTTAAAAGAGAAACAAGAATGTTTTCATTTGGCGACAGAGACCAGGCCATTAATTCTTGGTGCGGCTCAGATACGGATTCATTTGAGCATTTAAAAGACACAACGCAATTCAGACGTGATTCCGTTGAATTTCCGTTAACCACAAATTATAGGTGTGGAACTAAAATCATAGAATACGCAAAGCGTTACACAAAAAACAACATTCATGCAAGAGAAAATGCGCCTGAAGGTTCTGTTAATTTTGAAACGCACGTAAATGATATAAAAAATGGTGATATGGTTCTTTGTAGAAACATTTCTCCGTTAATGGATTTTTATAGACTTGGTGTATCTCAAGGAAAAAAAATGTACTTTAATGGAGAAGAACTTGGTAAATCATTAATAACTGCGATAGACTGCTCTTATGGGGAAACTCCAAAAGAAATAATTGATAGTTTAAAACATAGGCTTATTGCTACTTGGGATTTCTTTACGGAAGAAAGCGGACTTGACAAGAAAGAAACAATGACAAATCCAATTATACTTTCATTACTTGACAATATCAAAGCCATAGAATCTTTCCCAAAAACGGTAGAAACTAGGACTGATGTTGAAAAATTCATAAATGACGTGTTTTCAAATGAAGAAAATGGCGGAATAGAATTATCAACAATACACAGAGCCAAAGGACTTGAAGCAGACAATGTGTTTATTATATGTCCGTCTTTAATTCCAAGCCAACTTGCAGAAAGCCAATGGGAAATTGAAGAAGAAAAACATCTTCAATATGTCATGTGTACAAGGCCAAAAAATAGTTTAAATTTTGTTTCAGAATCAGAAATAAGGCCAAAAAACTTTTTTTTAGAAAAAAACATGCTATATAAAGAATTGGAAACAATAAGAACTGAAATAGAAAAAGATGAGTAAAGCGATTAGACGTTCAAAAAAATTAAATTCAGACAACGATAATTTGTATATATATGACGAAGACACTGTTGCAACGTTTGGGCCGGTTCCTTATGATTCTTTTTATGACTGTGGTAAAAACGGTGTTTCTCATATAATTGATACACTATATCTTGAGGACAATAATACATTTTTTAAAAACTCAAACGAAGGAATACATATTGTAAAAACCAATAAAATATGATGCGAAAAGATTATGCTAATATTGACAATCTTTATTCTTTCTATGTAGGCGACAATAAATTCAAATATAAGCACGTTTTTACGCCAAATCCAAAATATGGAAAAAATTCGGTGGCAGAAATAAAATCATTAAACAAAGTAAAACAGCCTGAAAGATATAATGAATTAAAAGACTACACCAAAAATACAATGTTTATGAGAAAGGAAACAATATGAGATGTCTACCAACAATCAAGTTTTGTAAAAATTCTTATGTATATACTGAAGTTTTTTATTTTAAAAACAGAAAGTTTTCGAAAAAAAAACTATTATCTGTTGATTCAATAAGATTATCTTTCATAAGAAATGATGAAGATAACAATTTTTATAAGTTGACATACTCCCACGATTGAAATCGTGGTGTTCTTAATCAATTTCAAGAACACGT
>CALAVA010000009.1 GCA_937892025.1 uncultured Bacteroidales bacterium | reverse complement strand
TCTGCAAAAAACATAGATTCGGTCATTATAGCCATGAATAGCGTGAATACCGCCTTTGAGAAATTCGCGAACGTAAGAAATTCAATCGTTGAGAGGGCAAAAGTCCTTGAAAAGGCTGAAGATAGCAACAATATTCATTTTTGCCCATACAACAAAATGGGGACATATCAACATATTGAAAATGCGATAGATAGGCATATTGAGGCTATAAAAAAATTACCTACTGTTGATTGTGAAGCCATCACCGCTGCCAAATTTACAATTGCAGTAGATTGTGTCAATTCTACGGGAGGTATCGCCATCCCAAAATTGCTCGAAGAACTTGGCGTACAAACTATACATAAATTAAATTGTCCCCCCAATGGCACTTTTCCTCACAATCCAGAACCATTACCTGAACATCTGACAGAAATAAGCAATTTTATAAAAAAACACAACGTTGATGTGGGATTTGTCGTTGACCCTGATGTAGATAGATTGGCTATCATGCAAGAAAATGGAGAATGTTTTGGTGAAGAATATACGCTTGTCGCTGTGGCTGACTATATTCTTGAACAACAAAAAGGAAATACCGTTTCTAATCTATCTTCCTCCCAAGCACTAAAAGATATTACAATAAAACATAATGGGCAATATTTTGCTGCAGCCGTTGGAGAAATAAATGTTGTACAAAAGATGAAAGAATGTCAAGCAGTTATAGGTGGAGAAGGTAATGGAGGAGTGATATATCCACCATTACACTACGGTCGCGATGCATTAGTAGGCATTGCCTTGTTCCTAACCTCTTTAGCAAAAAAGAAATGTACTTGCTCGCATTTAAGAGAATCTTTTCCCAATTACTTTATCTATAAAGATAGAATGCAATTAACCCCTAATATCAATGTAGATAAAATATTAGAAACCATTAAACAAACTTTTAACAAAGAAGAAATCATTGATATTGATGGCGTTAAAATTATTTTTTCAAATGAATGGGTACATTTGAGAAAATCAAATACCGAACCCATCATTCGTATCTATGCCGAAAGCAAAGACATGGAATCTGCCAAACGTTTAGCCGACAAAATCAAAGATAGTATTTCTAAATGTATTGATAAATAACATTGCCCATGAAATATCTGATATTCGGATTAGGCAATATCGGCAACGAATATGCCGGCACAAGACATAATATTGGTTTTGAGGTTGTAGATTATTTGGCGTATTTGCAAAATGTTGAATTTAAGCCAGATAGATATGCGTGGACTTGTGAATTTACCTATAAAGGCAGAACTATCATTCTACTGAAACCTACTACATATATGAATCTCAGCGGCAAAGCCGTAAGATACCATTTAGAAAAACAAAAAGTAGAAATGAATAATATTCTTGTCATCGCCGATGACAAAGATATTCCATTGGGTAGTTGTAAACTAAAACCCAAAGGTAGTGGTGGCTCGCACAATGGTATCAATAATATTGTAGAAACACTACATAGTGTAGATTTTCCGAGATTAAGAATCGGCATTGGCAACGATTATGCTAAAGGATTTCAAATAGATTTTGTGTTAGGACATTTTGAGGAGAAAGAAAAAGAATTATTGCGACCTTGCATTGTTGAGGCTACGGAAATCATCAAAAATTTTGCCACACAAGGCATCGAACGTACTATGAATATGTTTAATACTAAAAAACAAAACAAAACTATTCTTAAAGACAATACAAGTCCTTCTGAAAATAAGGAAAACTAATATCAAACTATTACAATCAAAGAGTGTACTGATTGGACAAGATGCAAAAAACTCTTTTTTTGCATTTTCATTTATTTTTTTAGAATGAGTATTGATTTTTATGTTATCTTTGCGTATTATTTTATTTAATACAAAATTACATGAAAAAAATTAGTATTATATTGATTTTGTTTTCCTTAATAGTTATTTCTTGTAAAAAGAATACCACAAAAACAGATGAATCGAACAACGAGACCAAACAATCTGATGTTGTTACTGCTGAAACAACACCAGCAGATTCCATTAAATCTATTACAACAAATTTTCATTAAAAAAAAAGGAATGTAGGAAAACACAAAGTAAAAAAGAGAGGTATAAAACTCTCTTTTTTTTATGCAATACTTTTACAAAATTAAAATTTTATTACTGTCCGCTAAACATAGGTCACCCCATCCCAACTCATTGTAATACAG
>CALAVA010000008.1 GCA_937892025.1 uncultured Bacteroidales bacterium | reverse complement strand
CCCAATCCCCAATCCCCATTTAAATAATATTGATTTTAGCACAATTTTAATTTTATATTTTTAATTATTTATTTAATATTTTATTCAAAAAAATGATATTTGGAACAGAAAGCATTTTTGAGGATATAATCAAAAAAAATAAAAAAGAAGAGACAAAAAATACCAATTTTATTTTTGATGTCCATAATAATCCAATTAATAAAAATGAAAATGAAATCGAAAAAAAAGAAGAGACTCCAATAATTGAGGACAAAGGAGTTATAGATCAAGATGAAGACAAAGAAAATCAAAATCAAATGGAAATTGAAGAAGAAGATATAAAAAACAATAACGATTCAAAAAAAGAAGTTGAAGAAATAATAATGGAAGAAGAGAACGACAAAGAAGATAAAGAAAATAAAATTAATTTTTTTAATAATAACAATATTAATGTTGAGCATAAAGATAAAATAGGAAACAAAGAAGAAATCCAAGATAATTCAAATAATAATAATAATAGTAATGAGAATAATGAGAATATTGAAAAGACTAATAATGATAATAATGAAAAGACCAATAATGAGAATAATGAGAAGACCAATAATGAAGAAAATGAATCAAAGAAAGAGACAAAAGGCAAAAAAAGGGTAAGAGGTCCAAATAAATGCTATAGAATAATTGATGAGTTTTTCAGGGATAGTAAAAGAAAGAAGGAAGAATCTAATGTGAAAGCTAGTGAAGATGAATTGAATGAAGAAGAAAAAAAAACTGAAGAAAATAAAAAAAAACCAAAAAGAAGAACAAAAATATATGACATGACTGAAATATTTGATGAATTTTTAAATTTTGTGAATGAAAAGGTAAATAAGAATTATTACGATGCTTTCATTTTTCCAATAATCAATAATTATAAAGAATTTTATATTGAAAAAGAAAAAGAGTTCAAAAATAGGAGCTTATATTTGAATTCAGATGATGATGTTAATAATATCATAGATGAAAATTTGGCAAAAAGAAAAAAAAGTTATGGATTGAAAAATGTCTTGGAGATATCTGAGATTGTAAATGATTATGTTAAGTACTTATATGATAAAAATATTTTTTGAGTTTTACTATTTATTTTAGCCATTACTTTTATATAACTTACATCTTCATTAATATTATTTAAATAGAAAGATATTAATTTACCTGGCTCATATTTAGGATTATTAATTTGTAAATTATTTCCAGGGGATTCAGATATAGCTATAGTATCCTTTTTTTCATCTCCAATTCTTCCTTTATTATATACTGCCTTTATATAATAAGTAACATCATTATTATCTATTGGATAAAAGTTTACATCATAATCTCCATTTGTTTTTTTTTCAAAAGTAACTTCACTATTAGGTAAAGAATAATATAAGAATTCAGATTCTTCTTTTGCATTCATATATTTGAATATATAATACCCCAATCCTGAATCAAGAGTTTTACTTACTGATAATTTTAAATATAATTTCGGATTTCTACTTATTAAATCTTGATTTAATTGAATAGTCATTATTCTTCTTCCATTTATTGTTTCATTTTTTTTGATATTAAAATCATTGCTTTTATCTGATGTTATATCTGTTGTGAGAATCACTTTGATTAAATCAGTATTGAGGGAGTATTCCAAATATAAATAAGGTCTATTAGAATCATATTTTAATAAATAAATATATCTATCGCTACTAATTTTTCCATTTAAATAAACATTTTCTGGCACAGAATTATCTAAGCCTAATAAATCAGTACTTGAATAAAGACTTAATTCCAATCCCATATTGACAAAATTATATTTATCAACAGAATTTTCAATAGTAAAATAAAGATTTGGTTTTTCTTTATTGAATTTTTTAAAGCCGATCAAGTGGCTTTTGAAGCAAATATGACACTCAACATGGGTCAATGGCTCAGTATTCCATTTATCCTTATGGGAATTGTGTGCCTTTGGTACTCTTTTGCTAAAAAAACATACCCAAGCCCTCAATATTTATTACAAAAAGATAAAAAGAAAGAATGAACAATATAGATATAAATAATTATTTTGCATCTTTTATTCCACAAAAACTCTTAACTGAAGATAAAAAAAAATTTGCTCAACAATTTTTGGAAAAAGGTATGCCAAGTCCAAAAGATGAAATGTGGAAACATTTCAATTGGGAATATCTTTTAAACAATACATATATTGCACAAAAAGAAGATGTTGAATATAATAAAATAAAAATAGACGTTCAGTGCAATGTGCATAATTTTGATGCTTATTTGTTCTCTTTTTTGAATGGATTTTACGTACACAACAATGCTCCTTTGACTCTTTTCCCTAATGGTGTTGTTGTAGGAAGCCTACGTCAAGCCAAACAACAATATGGATTTTTGTTAGACAAATATCTTCAAGTGTCGCAAAATTATCAACATAGTTCTTTCTTCAATTTGGCTTCAGTATTGTATCAAGATGGCTTTTTCATTTATATTCCCAAAGGCTTACATCTAAAAAATCCTATTCAGATAATCAATGCTGTAGATACTGAAACAAAATTGTTTATCAATACAAAAAACATAGTTATTGTAGAAACAGACACCTCATTGCAATTGATAGATTGTAATGAATCTATCAATCAAGAACAAACCTTATCCAATCATGTTACAGAAGTGTTTATAGCACCAAATGCCCATTTTGATTATTATAAAATGGAAAACAAAGACAATAATTCCATTCTGATAAACGATTTAACTCTTTATCAAAGTGAAAACACCCAAGTAAACACTTGTACCAATGTTTTCAATGGTGGTCTTGTTCACAATACCATAAATAGTCATTTGTTGGGAGCAAATGCAGAAATTAAATTGAATGGCTTGTCTTTAGTTGATAAAGAACAAAATATAAGTAATTGTCTTTCCGTATATCATCATGTTCCACAATGTAAAAGCCAACAACTTTATAATAGCATTATAGACGACAAAGCCCACACTCATTTTATTGGGCATATATTTGTCGCTCCAGATGCCCAAAAAACAGAAGCCTATCAAGTCAATCATAATATTTTGCTAACCGATGAAGCCACCATACACACTAATCCGTTTTTGGAAATTTATGCTGATGATGTAAAATGTTCGCATGGGGCTACTGTAGGGCAGTTGGACAATGATGCTATTTTTTATTTGCGTTCACGTGGTATTTGCGAAAAAAATGCCAAAATGTTGCTCATGCACGCATTCGCCAAAGAGGTGCTTGATAATATAAATATCCCTTCATTAGTGGATTATATAGAAAGTTTAGTAGAAAAACGATTGTCAGGGCAGCATATTCGTTGTGTGAATTGCAAATGTGCCAACAAAACGATACATTTTGATTTCAAAATGCCAGAACTTTAGTGTTTGTCTATGAATTATCTCAGTGTAGAAAATCTTACCAAACATTATGGCGAAAAACTATTGTTTGAAAATATTAGTTTTGGCATAAATAAAGGTCAAAAAGTGGCTTTAATTGCCAAAAATGGTACCGGCAAATCTACACTTCTCAATATCATCACCCAACATGATATTGCCGATAATGGCATTGTTACCCTACGAGGAGATATCCGTATGGCTTATTTGACACAAGATTTTGAAAAAGAAACAAACATCACCATTCTTGACACTATTTTCAATGCTGATAACGATATTGTCAATAGTATTCGCCAATATGAAACCGCATTAAAAAACATCACCATTGACGAAAATGAAGCCAATAGAAAAGCCTTAGAAACCGCTTTGGAAAATATGGAAACATTCAAAGCATGGGATTTTGAAACGCGAGCCAAAGAAATGCTGCATCGATTTGCTATCAATGATTTTTTTGTCAATATGACAGAACTATCTGGAGGACAACGCAAAAAAGTGGCTTTGGTAAAAGTGTTGCTCTCTGAAGCAGATTTTTTAATTTTGGACGAACCAACAAATCATCTTGATATAGAGATGATTGAATGGCTTGAGAATTATCTATCAATGGCTAATACTACATTGTTGATGGTTTCGCATGATAGATTTTTTTTAGATAAGGTTTGCAATGAAATTTTAGAACTATCTCCACATGAGATTGTGCATTATAGGGGTAAATATGATTATTATCTCGAAAAGAAACACGAACGTATTCTCGCTCAAAATGCTGAACAAGAAAAGGCAAAAAATATATATAGAAAAGAATTAGAATGGATACGTTCCACCCCACAAGCCCGTAGCACTAAAGCCAAGGCAAGAATTGACAACTTTATGAAAATCAAAGAAAAGGCTTTTGCAGAAGTGCAACCTATGGCACAACAATTTGCAGTTAAAACAGAGCGAATCGGCCATAAAATTCTTGAAATAGAACACCTCTCATTCTCTTACGATAACCAATTGATTATAAATGATTTTTCTTATATTTTCAAGCGAGGAGAACGTTGTGGAATAGTCGGAAAAAATGGAAGCGGTAAAACGACACTTTTAAAATTGATAACCAATAATTTAAAACCTGACAAAGGAAAAATAAACATTGGGCAAACCATACAATTAGGCTATTTTTCTCAAGACGGTTTGTCGGCAACAAACGAAGGAAGAAGAATTATTGATATTGTAAAAGAACACGCAGAAATGATAAGAATGTCTGACGGAAATCTCATTTCCGCATCGGCTTTTTTAAATCATTTCGGGTTCCATTTTGATTTGCAATACACCTTTTTTGAAAACCTTAGCGGTGGACAAAAACGAAAACTACATTTGCTGATGGTTTTGCTAAAAAATCCTAATTTCCTTATCCTTGATGAGCCTACAAATGATTTTGATATTGAAACATTAACCCTATTAGAAGATTTTTTGATGAATTTCCAAGGTTGCTTGCTCCTCGTTTCTCATGATAGATATTTTATCAATAAATTGGTTGATCATATTTTTGTTTTAGATGGTAGGGGACAAATAAAAGATTATTATGGCAATTATTCAGACTATAAACAAATTGAAAATCAAATAAATAAAAATATAGAAAAACAAAAGAAAGAAGTAAAAACGACTTATCAAAAAATAAAAAACATAAATCCAAACAAACGCACCTACAAAGAAGAAAAAGAATTTCAAGAACTCTCTGCCGAGATAGCATCGCTTGAAGAAGAAAAGAATATTGTTATTAATCAATTAAATGCAGGTAATCTTAAGGACGAAGAATTGATAAAATATTCAGAAAGATATTCTACTATAGACACCTTATTGGAGGAAAAAACAATGCGATGGTTTGAATTAAGTGAAAAAGATGGTTAACAATATATAAAAAACAATAACGACAATCTGCTGTCCGCTAAAATGTTGAAAAGCGACAAATGATGTGTCCGCAGTGCCGATAAATAAGCATTGCGGATTTATTTTTGAAATAAAAATAATTTTTTTCAATTTTTTTTATTACTTTTGTAGCGTTGTTCGCACCGAAGTCCGAACGGGCGGAAGGCGGGCAATAGCTATAGAAAAAGGCGTTGAGTCAACGTCTTATCTGCGGTACACTGAATCTGGTAAATTCAAAATCTCCCGCACGGTAAGGCAATGTTCAATGTCCATGGTGTGTATATTCCTCATATACATATAGCGTGGGCTTCGGCATTGCTTATCCTTGGGAGATGGGCAATACCAGAGCCTTGTGTACGGGATGAGCGATGAAATCAGATTCCCACGCGTTTTTTTATGGGCTTGTGGGTTAATAAATATTTTTGTTCGCTTTTGGGAATCAAGTGGAAGAAAAAAAAGTAATAAGAAAATGAAAAAATTATTCATGTTCTTGGGTGCCATTGCTATTTTAGCAGGCTTCTCCTCTTGTAAAAAGAGTTGTAAGTGTACAATGAAATATGACGGAGACACTTACAACCTCGGTTGGTTTAATGATTACACAAAGAAAGAGTGTAAACAGAAGGAGAAAGAATTCAAATATTATTATCAAGGATATCCAACTAGTCAAGTGAGATGCTCACAAGAATAGTAGGATTAAAACAAGATTGTAATATGATTTTATGAGGGAACCGGCATAATAGGCAGGTTTCCTCGTTTTTAGTAGTTATGACTAAAAAAAAAGGAATAGAAGGGTGTGTCTATCAGCAGAGATTGTCTGTGAGTGCAGAAATGCATGCTATGCAGATGAAACAAATGCCGTGTGTGTATTGGTTCACCGGATTGCCTTGTTCGGGGAAAAGTACCATTGCCAATGCGTTAGATTTGAATTTGTACGAAAAAGGCTTATATTCATACTTGCTTGACGGAGACAACTTACGGTTAGGACTTAACCGAGACTTGGGTTTTACATTGGAAGATAGAAGCGAGAATGTACGCAGAATAGCGGAAATGGCAAATATTATGGCTGATGCTGGTTTGATAGTGATAGTGGCTACGGTGTCTCCTTTGTGTACACACCGCGAAATAGCACGTGTTATAGTGGGAAAAGAAAGGTTTGTGGAAGTGTTTATTAACACTCCCTTGGAGGTGTGCGAGGCACGTGATGTAAAAGGGCTTTATCGAAAGGCACGAAGGGGTGAAATAGTTGGCTATACTGGGGTGAATAGCCCATACGAGTCCCCACTATCAGCAGATTTGTTGATTGACACTGTGAACGAAAGTGTAGCTGTTGCTGCTATGCGTATGATGCAGTATTATATGAAAAGATTCGGTAGTACTATTTAGTTTTCCCAAAAGCTTCCTCAAGAGGCTTTATAGTGCTTTCATATAGACTTTGATATTGTGCTTTAATGTTGGAGGGTATTAATCTCGCACCTTCGCCAATTTTTCCTTGTCGAATAAATTGATTGAAAATACGTTCTGCTAATATGGGACGTTCTCCAAATTTATTTTCATTTTGTTTCATATAATCAAAGCGTGTACGTTCGTAGGTACGAGTTATAGTTTCTGGTGAAAACTCAATTTGTAGGAATTTGCTGATTTTGTTAACACATCCTTCGAAATCGTTTAGGAGGTCTTCATAGCGGAGATAGAGTATAGGCAGTTTCTTCTCATTGATAAGCCATGCTTTTGTGAACTCAAACCAATTGGGTTTTTCCTTGAGTTTACGTTCGGCATAGTCGGCGAGTGTTAGTGTAGTAGTGCGGTAATTTAGTTCTTGATGCCAGTTTGAAACGATGCAATCTTGTGGGTTGCGAGAGACAAAGATAAAGCGACCTTTGGTAAAAGGGGGAAAGAGATGGTAGGGGTCGTGTGTTTTGATGATGCGAGGTGATGGTAATTCAATAGGCGGCACTCCTGTGATGGCAGCATTCCTTATCCATGGCGATACATCATAGATGTGTTCAAAGTTCATATTACCATTAGTGGTAAGCTGGTATAGTAACATCTGCATGAGGGTAGTACCACTTTTAGGGTAGGTGGTCACATAGATATCATCTTCACGTTCACCAAATTTGAATTTATAGTCAAGCCACCGTAGGTTTTCAAGAGCTTTTTTGGTTCTTTCCTGTCTATTCTCAAGTTGACGTATGGTGATTTTTACAAGTTTATCTACAAATCCTAACATAGTGTAAGTTATAATTCAAGGTAACCTCTCATTTTTACTTATTTTTCATTTCATTATAGTTTTTGATAGTAGAGGTTACATTAGAACTATCCAAACCACAATAAAAGGTTATTATTTCAATTTGCAAAAATAAACAAAATTTTATAGATTCAAATGGCAATGATTTTATAATTGTTTCACAGGAAAGGTAAAATAAATATTTGGGTAGGGTTCGTTTTTGAGGGTAAAATGCCACCATTCGCTCTCAAGAGGTTTGAAACCATGTCGTAGCATAGCCTCACGTAGAATCATACGATTACGGAATTGTTGCTCAGTAATCGGTTTTTCTCCTTTTGCTTTTTGAGTTTCGGTTATGCCTGTATATTCGTTGTTTTCTATATTACCGCAGTAATCGGGATGGCTTTCTTCTCCAAACCAATCGAAGGTGCCACCCATGTCAAGTTCCTTCTCGGTGGCCATGTCAAAGAGGGTCAAATCGACTGTTGAGCCTCGTGTATGTCCGCTCTTCTCCATGATATATTCCTGATCGAAGAGTACGCTCTTGTCGAGGTCAGGGTAAAAGTAGGGTTTCATGGCGGTGTCAGCGATATCGGCAGCCCAACGAACAAAATGATCAACACCCATCTGCGGACGATAGGCATCGTAGATTTTTAGGCGGTAGCCTTGGGCAATAACATCATCGCTGACGGCTTTGAGTGAGTCTGCCGCTTCTTTGGTCAGTAAGGCCACCGGTTGCAAATAGCCGTCTATACGAGTTCCCACAAAATTATAAGTGCCATAGTAACGTATTTCGAGAATGACATCTGGAACAACATCGGTGATATTCACAAAAAGACTGTTGTCCTCCTCTATTTGAGTTGAAGTAGGACGAACACATGCGGTCAAGATAATTCTTACCGAAAGAAGAAAAAGAATGAATGAAAAATAATTATGTTTCACTGTAAATATATAAAGTTATTTGTATAATAAAAACGTCTGCAAAAGTAATACTTTTTTTTAGATGGAGTTCTATAAATTCACCATTTTAAGGGAATATAGTGTGAATAATGGGGCGATAAACTTTTTGGTGTTTTTTTGATGACAATATTTTGCTGTTTGTCATTGTGTTATAATGTATTCATGGCTGTTTTTTCCAATAAAGCAATCTACTCAAAACAAATACAAAAATCTTACGGCTTGAATTTATAGAACTTACTTTAAGTCTAATTTCTAAATAAGAAAAAATGTTACCTTTGCACGTCCAAATGTGGATATGTTTTTTTTATTATAAATTAATTTTAAAAATAAGAAAATGAAAATACATTCAATTCCTGTTTTGTTGCTCACAGGATATTTAGGTAGTGGCAAAACTACTCTTCTTAATCGTATCCTTAATAATCGCCGTGGTATCAAATTTGCTGTTATTGTCAATGATATAGGTGAGGTAAATATTGATGCCGACCTTATTGAGAAAGGTGGTATAGTAGGTCAGAAAGAAGAAAGTTTGGTAGCCCTGCAAAATGGTTGTATTTGTTGTACACTTAAGATGGACCTTGTAGAGCAACTGCGTGATATTATAAGTCAGCATCGTTTTGATTACATCGTCATTGAAGCCAGTGGCATTTGTGAACCTGCACCTATTGCACAGACTATCTGTTCTATTCCTACAATGGGGGCAGAGTATGTTAGCGATGGCATACCCATACTTGATAATATTGTAACTGTGGTTGATGCATTGCGAATGAAGGATGAATTTGGTAGCGGAAAAAACTTGCTACGTCCCGGATTATCTGAAGATGATATTGAAAATCTTGTTATTCAGCAAATTGAATTTTGTAATATGATATTGCTTAACAAGGTTTCCGAAGTAAAACCCGATGAATTGGGGCGGATTAGAGAAATTATCCGTGCATTGCAACCCAAGGCTGAAATTATTGAATGTGACTATTGTAATGTGGATTTTGATAAGATTCTTAATACCAATATCTTTGATTTTGATAATGTGGCAACTTCTGCTACATGGATTGATGAGATAGAAAATCATCATGATGACGATGAACATGAACATGAAGAGCATAAACACGAACATGAACATGAACATGATTCTCATCACCACCATCACCATGATGAAGGTGAAGCCGATGAATATGGTATTAGTACATTTGTGTATTATCGTAGAGACCCTATGGATCTTGCACGTTTTGATAATTTTGTCGCTCATCATTGGCCAGACGGGGTCATTCGAGCCAAGGGTATTTGTTGGTTTCGTTCCGAACCCGATACCTGTTATCTCTTTGAACAAGCAGGGAAACAAGTGTCCTTGCGAGATTCTGGTCAGTGGTATATTACTATGCCTGCGGAAGAATTGTGGGATTTTATGCAACGTAATCCCAATTTGCAACGTGATTGGGATGATGATTATGGCGACCGTATGCAAAAACTTGTATTTATTGGACAACATATTGATAGTGATGCTATTACTGCTGCTCTCGATGCTTGTCTTGTACCAATAAAGAAGTAGAATATTCTAAATGATAAAAATAAAAAAGGGGCTAATAGCCCTTTTTTTGTAACAATTACAAAAGATTATTTATTATTGGAAACCAACGTGAAACAATCGTTGCTATCGGTAAAGATAAGTTGATTTTCCGTAAAAAAATGTCAAAATCTATCCTTCTGTTCAAGAAGCACGTCCTTGGATATCAAACAATTATCACATAATAAACTGCTGGTTATTCAAAATAAGTTGAACTACAGACCGCGAAAGGTACTTTTTTTCAATTTCCCTGCCTATATTTTTTATAACTTTGCCACTTGAATCTATAATCGCTATCTGTCCAGTATTTACGAGGGCAAATTAAATATTTTATGTTATCTTTGCAAATTAATTATTTCAGATAAAATGATTAGTTGTGTCAAGATGTGTTATTCTTCTCTTTTCAGCAAAAAACTCTTTGTCCTATTGCTGATATTGAGTTGTAATTTGCTTGTTTCTGCCCAATTTCAAAACGGGAGCAACATGTCTTTTGGCAAAAACAGGGTACAATATAAAAATGCCCAAAGAGTTTGGAGTTTTTATCGTACAGACATTGCCGATATTCATTATTACCCACAAACCAAAAACTTGGCAGATTTCACTGCTCAAAAATTGCCAAACATTGTGGAAGAGATGGAAACAAAATTAGGTGTCCAACTTACCCATAAAATGCAAATTGTCATCTATGCTCGTCAAAGTGACTTTGAACAATCCAACATTGGATTAGACAACGACAATTTCTACAATACAGGTGGTGTTTCTTCGATATATGGACACAAAATCTTCTTATATTTTAAAGGTAATATGCGTGATTTTTACATAGACCTTAAAAAAGGAGTATGTCGTTTGTTACTTGAAAGTCGTTTTGCGGGTTCAAGTATAGGCTCTAATATGGGTGCAGGCTATGTTTCCGCTCTACCTGTTTGGTTTTCAGAAGGATTGAGTAATTATTTATCAGTGCCATGGACAGTGGCAGTCGAATCACAAATACGTGATGAGGTCAAACTTAGCCATTATGAAAAATTGCATTTTTTACCTGTTCAAAATCAAATTATTGCAGGCATGTCTTGGTGGAAATTTATCGACAATACTTATGGAACATCTGCAATTTCTTCACTTGCCTATTATAGTGCCAGATTTAGAAATTACGAAAAAGGCTGCAAAATTGCTTTTGGAAAATCATACAAAGAACTAAAATCTGAATGGATTGCCTATTGGCAGACCTATTTTTCCTCAAATAAAGAGGGCATAGAATTATCCTCAAATACAATAAAAAAAAATAAAAAATTCACCAACTACTTGTATCCCAAAATATCACCAGACGGCACACAATTAGCCTACGTATCCAATAAAGAAGGTAAAATTAGAGTTTGCATTTTGAATTTGGAAACACAAAAGAAAAAAAACATTTTTTTCAAACATCACAGCATAGAGGACAATCCAGATATGAGTTACCCTATTATAGTATGGAATCCTGCTGGAGATTTTTTATATCTAATGGAAGAGCATAAAGATAAGGTTTATCTTTTACCATACGATATAAACAAGAAAAAATACAATGATAGACAAGTTGTTTTCATCAATAAAATAACATCTCTTGCTTTTTCTTCTGACGGAAAACGCATTGTTTTGTCTGGCGTAAACAATGGTCAATCTGACATTTATGTATATAATTTTCTTTCAAGAAGTTTGGAACAAATCACTAATGACAAAGAAGATGACCTATATCCGTCTTTTTTTCTCGATGATACACAAATTATTTTTAGTTCCAACCGAACCAACGACACTTTGGGCAAGAATAACAACGAATATAACACCAATGCTTTCGATTTGTTCGTTTACAACTATGAAACAAAAAACACACATTTGCTTCGAGTTAGCGACAATACTTCTTATTCTGATTGTTTTGGCATAGAAACCTACAACAAACTTCTTTCTTTTATTAGGACAGAACAACAGAAAAGCACTCGTTATGTAGGTGAATTTTCCAATGTAATAAGCCGCATAGACACCATTGTACATTATGAAAATCAAATTATTGCGTTCCCTGTTGAAACATATACCACGGTATTTGGTTCACAAAGTTTTTCTCAAGAACAAAACACTATATTTTCTCAAATACAAAAAGACGGACAATGGAAAATTAACAGAAATGAGTTGTTACTTGATACAAAACCATTAAGCCCCAATACTTTAACCCCTAAACCAACCAAAGAAGAAACCGATACAAAAAAAAACAAGGATAGCCAAGCGTCAATTTCTAAAACGGGGAAACAATTGCGACAAATGCGTTTATCAGATTTTTTATCTGCCGATAGCACTTCTTTGGATAGTAACTATCAAAATATGGTTTTCAAACTAAAACCCAGCACAAACAACAACCTAACTTTAATTCCAAGAAACTTATACACCCAATATTATATCAATAAAACTATTACTCAATTGGATTTCAGTTTTTTGAATCTTTCTTATCAAACATTTGTCAATGCTTCTTCTCCCATCTATTTGAATAATGACATCAATGGTTTGCTTATGGTTGCGTTGACCGATTTAATGGAAGACCATCGCATGCTTGGTGGCATTAGATTGTCGGCATTAAGTCTTGGCGATATGGAATTGTTATATAGTTATGAAAATCTCAAAAAACGTTGGGACAAACAATTTGTAGGCTATTACCGCACACAACGCTATACAAATACCGATAACAACAACTATTTTCAGCAAAAACAACAGACGGTTTCTTTCTATTTTTTGTTAAAATACCCCTTTGACAAAGTTCAAAGTTTACGATTTACTTTCGGTATTCGCTATAATAGATTAGATACCAAGGCATTAGACATAATTTCTTTGCAAACCCAACCCGTTCATGACATTTGGTGTGAAACAAGAGCAGAATATATAGTTGATTGCACTCGTCCGATTGATGTAAATATTCGAAAAGGCTTTCGGTCAAAAGTATTTGCAGAATTTTCTTGCACTCCCTACCAATCGACAAATTTTTCTGCAGAAAATCATTTTAGGTATATGTGCAATATCGGTTTTGATATGCGTAACTATACCCAACTTGTTCCCACGCTTATTTGGGCGAACAGATTGGCTGGCGGTGCTTCTTTGGGCAACAGTCCTCTAATTTATTATCTTGGTGGTGTGGACAACTGGATTTTTTCAAAATTTAACAGCAAGATTCCGATTAATCAAAATATAAACTATGCCTATCAGACTTTGGCAACCAATATGAGAGGTTTTCAACAAAACATACGAAATGGCAATAATTTTTGTGTTTTCAATACCGAATTACGGTGGCAGTTTATGCAAACTTTTCTCAAACGTTCTATCAAAAACAACTTTTTGCGTTCCTTGCAATTGGTTGGTTTTGTTGATGTTGGTACGGCATGGTCTGGATTATCTCCTTATGCAGAAGACAATCCTTTGTTGGTGAGAAACATTTCAAAAGGTGAAAGTATACATATAAACATACACACTCAAACTGAACCAGTTGTCTGTGGATTCGGATTAGGCATCCGATTTATGATTTTCAATTACCTCATACGTTTTGATTATGGTTTTGGAATTGAAAACCAACATATTTCATGCCGACAAGGACATTTATCCCTAAATTTAGACTTTTAATGAAATTTGCTATTATAAAACGGATTCTTCATTATTGCAAACCTTATTGGAAAAACATTGTAAAATCACTTTTTTTCAATGTTTTATATGCTTTTTTCTCTTTATTTTCTATGGGTATGATAGTTCCGTTTATTTCTATTTTGTTTGGATTGGTCAAACCCGTTTATGAAATACCTGCGTTTACATTTTCCACACAAACAATTATTAACACTTTATCTTATTTTATCTATCTGATACAGAGCAAATACGGCATATTTAATGCTTTGTTGTTTGTCAGTGCAATTTTTATCTTTTTTTCATTTTTGTCAAATTTATGCCGTTATTTTTATACTTTCTTTTCCATTCCAATTGCCTCCAATGGGGTGCGAGATATACGCAATGACTTATACAACAAAGTGTTAATACTTCCATTAAGTTTTTATACCAAATATCAGTCTGGCGATATTATCACTCGCCTAAACAATGACTTAACCGAAGTGGACACTTTGATAAGACGTTTTATAGAGATTTTCTTACAGCAACCATTTGTTATTCTTGTATTTTTTGTAACCTTGATTATTGTCAATCCACTTTTAACACTTGCCACCATTACTATTGTTCCGTTGGTAATTTTTGTTACGAACAAAATCAGCCAAAAAATCCGTATGCAAAGCAAAGATAGTCAAAAGGAATTAAGTACACTCACTGTTCATTACGAAGAAGCCATTTCTGGACTAAAAGTGATAAAAGGTTACAATGCAGAGAATTTTTTCTACAAAAGATTTCAAAAATTCAATAAAAAATATGCGACATTATCAAAAAAAATCTTTCGTTATGTAGAACTTTCCGCTCCGTTGTCAGAAGTTTTGACTATGGGTGCCTTACTAATAGTAATACTCATCGGCAGTGTTCTTATTCTCAACAACAAAGGCTTAAGTTCAGAATCATTGATTTTCTTTGTCTTGATTTTTGCAAGGTTGATACCACCAATCCATAGTTGCATTCGTGCATACAATTATGTTCAAAAAGGCGTTGTATCGGCAGAACGCATTTTGGAAATTATGGATAGTGATGAAAAAATTATCGAAAAAGTCAATGCACTACCCCTCAAAACTTTCCACAAAGAAATTGTTTTCTCACAGGTCAATTTTTCGTATGAAACACAACCTACTTTGCAAAATATAAACCTAACGATAAAAAAGGGAGAAAAAATTGCTCTTGTTGGAGAATCAGGGAGCGGAAAAACAAGCATTGTCAATCTTTTGTTGCGACTCTATGATATATCTGACGGGCATTTGACCATTGATGGAATTGACATCAAAGATTATATCATTTCTGATGTTAGACAATTGTCTGGATTGGTTTCCCAAGATGTAATTTTGTTCAATGACAGCATAAGAAACAACATCTGTTTTGGTCGTTCATTTGATGAGCAGCAAGTTTTACAGGCAGCAAAAATGGCAAACGCTCACGACTTTATTATGCAAATGCCCCAACAATACGATACCATTATCGGCGATAGAGGTTTAACTTTGTCGGGGGGGCAAAGGCAACGGCTCAGCATTGCGAGAGCCATTATTAACAATCCGCCTATTTTACTTCTTGATGAAGCCACTTCGGCTTTGGATAGCCACTCCGAACATGTTGTACAAACTGCCTTAAACAATGTACTACAAACAAAAACGGCAATTATTGTCGCTCACCGCCTTGCAACAATACAAAATGTAGATAAAATTATTGTATTACAAAAAGGGAAAATTGTAGAAATAGGAAATAATCAACAACTTTTACAACAAAAAGGATTGTATTACCAAATGGTTAATGCCCAAATACTCAACTAACTATTGAAGCGAATCGTCTTTTACCTGCCGAATAAACACATCTTCCATACTCGGCAGAATTTCCTTAAATTCACAAATAGAAATATAAGGTAATAGTTTAGTTATCAAATCATTTGACTTTCCTTCCATAAGTTTTATCTTAGCACAAATTTTATCTTTTGTCGTTGAAGTATCCAAAATGGAACATATATTTCCAAGAATATCAGCAATATTTATTTCTGTTTTCAGATAAACAATTTCAAAAATATTTTCTTTATACATGTTTTTAATATCGGCGATATTGCCGTCTAATATTTTTTTTGACTTGTTTATCAATGCAATATCATCGCATAGCTCTTCAACTGAAGCCATATTGTGTGTAGAGAAAATAATGCTTGCTCCATTTTTTTTCAAGGCTAACATTTCATCTTTAAGCAAATTGACATTTATCGGGTCAAATCCGCTAAAGGGTTCATCGAAGATAAGAAATTTTGGTTCATGAATAACGGTTACGATAAACTGTATTTTTTGTTGCATCCCTTTGGATAGTTCTTCCACTTTTTTGTTCCACCAAGATGTGATGTCAAACTTTTCAAACCATTGTTTCAAACGTTTTTCTGCTGTTTGTTTATCCAATCCTTTAAGCATAGCCAAATAGATGGCTTGTTCTCCCACTTTCATTTTTCGGTATAGCCCCCTTTCTTCTGGCAAATAGCCAATATAAGCGACATGTTTAGATTCCATGAGTTCTCCCATAAAAGTCAATTTCCCACTATCTGGTGCTGTTATCTGGTTGATAATACGAATTAAGGACGTTTTGCCTGCCCCATTGGGTCCCAACAACCCAAAAACAGATTGCTCCTTGACGGCCAAAGAAACATTCTCCAAAGCCGTATATTCTCCATAATGTTTATAAACATTCTCAACTTCAAGTACATTCATCTTTTTCGCTGTTTCAATCTATAACTTGATACTTTTGTTTGGCCACATTTCTTGAACAAGCATTAAAATGCCACCACTCTGTCGGCAAAACAGAAAAACCTGCTTTTGTCATCACCTTACGTAACAATTGTCTATTTTTCACTTGTTCGATAGTCAATTTGCCTTGTGCCAACAATTGTTTTTCTTTTGCGGGTTGGGCTTCTTCACCAAAATAATCAAAACAAGTCCCCATATCTAATTCATTTCCCAAAGAGTCCACAATAGTCAAATCAACTGCAGCCCCATAGTTGTGCAAACCTGTTTTTTTAGGATTGGACACATAAATCTTTTTGTTCATTTGACATGCCACCGCCCACATTTTTGTTTGTATGGATAATGGACGAGCAGCATCCCAAATCAAAAAGGTGTAGTTAGCATTTTCCTCTAACAAAAAATGATACGCTTTTTGCAACATCAATGCTACTTCTGGTTGGAAATAAGCATACTGATAAGTGTCATAAAGTTCCGTTTGAGTAAAATTTTCCGTTGTTCCATAAGGAGCAAAAACACGAATAT
>CALAVA010000007.1 GCA_937892025.1 uncultured Bacteroidales bacterium | reverse complement strand
CATCATAGGCAGAAGTGGTCATAGATGTCCGATAGCAACTCAAATTTGTCAAAAGCGTATTTTGACTAATATCCAAAGCGGTTATTCTATTGTCGCTGCAATCTAATTCTTTCAAAATAGTATTATTGCGAACGTCTATGGCTGTAAGGTTGCTTTCATTTTCTGCACAATCAAATTTGGTAACACTGCCATAAATGGTCATTGTTGTCGTTTGGGCGGTAAAATTATATCGGGCATAATTTATCCCTACAACAAAAGTGGTATCCAACGAACCACTAACAACCCTTACGGGCGTAGCAGAGTATCCTGCGGCCATGTAGAATGTTAAACTTGCTCCTTGTTTACAAGTTATGGTAATATAGCGAGAAGTATTCAAAATACAAGCATCGTAGGTGCCATTAGTAGTTATATCAGTGAAAGAAGAGCCATATAATACCTCCCAATTTTTTGTTTTCCCTATATCTGCATTAGCCGCTATAAATGTAGCAGCATTGGTATCTGTAGTGGAGGACAAAGGAAAAAATCTATGAATAGTGGAAGTTGTATTTTTTGGAAGGCTGCACATTAAATTATTATATTCTTGAGTATTAAAAGAATTTCCTGCACATGTAATCAACCGTATATCTTTACAAGCACTAACATCTAATGTTGTTAATTGATTGTTTTCACAACGCAATGTACATAATGATAGAGTGTTGGATAAAGATAATGACTGCAATTTATTATCCGAACAATCAAGATCAGTCAATTTATTACAATTATTAAGATTCAAAGATGAAAAAACATTTTTTGCACAATTTAAATATTCTAATGAGGTTTGTCCACTAAGATTTATAATTGTCCCCAATTGATTTTGTTCACAATACAAACTTTTTATGCCACTATTTATCGTTAAACTTGTAATGGCGTTGTTGGCACATGAAAGGTATTCCAAAATATTGTTACCCGAAGTGTTTATGGCTGTAATTTTTGTAGATTGGTCAGCACAACTCAACCTCACCACATCTCCATAAATAGTCATTGTTGTAGAATAAGCAGTACAAGTTACAGCTTTTCCATAATTAGCAGTCCTTGGCGGACATTTGGCTTCAACGGAGTTGCTTCCACTGACAATTCTTACATCTACACTATCACTTCCACCCCAAATTCTAAAGGCAATTGATTTGTTTGTTTCAACAGTAAGGGTGATATATCTATTCGTATTTACTTGCGCAAAAAGGCCAAAGCAACACATCAATAAGCCTATAAAAAAAATAATGGTTTGTTTCATAATTATGTCTATTTTTTTATTTCGCAAAGATATAAAAAAAATAAACATGAACATTATATTATTTTTTTTTGATTTATGTATCAATACATTGACCTATTGGTTATAAAATTCAAATTGTTTATAATTTTTATTTCATCTGCACATAGATTGTTTTTCTTCTTTGTATTTTTGTAGTATTGATAATTTTATTATTTTTTAATGGTATGAAAAAAATTAGTATTATTCTTTGTGGAATTGTTATGTTGTTGTCTTCGTGTGTTACCAAACAAAAATATACGGAATGTGAAAAAGATTTGATATATTGTCAAACCGAAAAGAATAGGTTAAATTCCCAAAATTTAGACTTAAAAAATAAACTAACCGAATTAGAAGCGGCCAATGCTACTTTGACAGAAAACATCAATCGTTTGCAACAAGACACGACCGTTTTGGGCAAATTAAACAGAGAACTATCTGAAAACGTTCTTCATTTGCAAAACAATTATCAAGATTTGGAAAAAACATACAAATCGATGAGTTCTGGCAAGAAAAAAGAAATAGAATCTATGTTGAAACAACTTCAAGAAACGCAAAGCCAATTGTCTGAAAAAGAGAAAGAATTGAACACTTTGGCCAAAGATTTGGAACAAAAAACTCAAGACTTAGCAGCCCAACAAGCCAAATTGGCAGAGTTGCAAGCCATTTTGGACAAAAAAGATGCCGATGTGCTTGCCTTAAAAA
>CALAVA010000006.1 GCA_937892025.1 uncultured Bacteroidales bacterium | reverse complement strand
GTACTTTTGTTGGTAAAAAAAATACCACTTTATTGATAAAAAAAATTCGTTTTCCCGATAAAATAAGTTATATTTTAAAATATTGATTTATAATATATTTGTTATACTTTTGCGAAATGCGAAATTTAATTTTAATTATTGTATAACATTAAACCCGATGAACCTAATGGGATATAACATGGTGTTTTTTTAAGATGAAGAATATATTCGTTCTATTGGTGGTATTTGCCGCCGCAATTATTTGCAATCCTATAATGGGACAAAGTAAAAAAGAGACAAAAGCAATGAAGGCAGAAGAAGCACGATTGTTACATGAAATGAGAATGGACAGCATCCGCAACGCTCCTCAACGAGCCGCAGAAGCAAAAGCAGCAGAAGAAGCAAAAAAGAAAGCCGCCGAGGCAGCAGCAAAGAAAAAAGCCGAAGAAGAAGCCGCATATACAACCTATAAAGTACCTTGTTGGCTTTCCGATGATGATGATTATTATACCGCTATGGCTTCTCGCCGTAGAGGTTTCAACCAGCAGAACACTTTGGCAACAGCCACATTACGAGCCGCCAACCAGCAAATGCAACAAAAAATAAAATCTGCATTCAAACAAGTAACAAGAGACTATTTCGACCAAATGGATATTGACGAAAACAGTTCTGAGGCTTCCCATATTGAAAGTGCAGGGGAAAGAATAATTGATACATATTTAGGTGATGTTATAGAGTATTGTCGAGAGCAGACCCGTCCCGATAGTGAAGGAATGATTATTATGTATGTTGGGATAAAAGTTAGTAAGAAGGGCTTAATAGATGCTTTGTCTAAAGGTTTGGCACAAGAGCAGAAGGATAGGTTGCGTTTCGATGAGCAGAAATTTAGAGACGATGCGTTTAAAGTCTTTGAAAAAGACCGTCAAGATTCCTACGATGATTTTAAAAATGAGAGAAACAAATAAGTTGTATTTCAAACAATTTAGATTTATTGAAAATGAGAAAGATAATAGTTTTGTGTTTGGGTATAATTTTTTCTCAAGCAATATTTGCTCAAAGCAATCGCGATGGGCGTAATGACAGAATGCGAGATAGGGAAGCAAAAACTCCTATAAAAGTTGAAACGGAAGTGCAACCCTGCCAACGGTATGATGACAATGAGTATTATGCTGCTAGTGGTTTTATTAGAATCAAAGCGGGCGGAGATGTAGAAAAAGACTTTACTATTCTTATTAACAAAGAACTTAATAGTCTTCGTCAACAAGTAAAGTCTAAAATCGGCGGAAAATACAGAGCCGTTGTCCGTGATTATTTTGACCAAATGGATATGGACGCAAAAAGTTCAGAGGCTTCACATATTGAAAGTGCAGGCGAACAGATTATCGACCGTTTTCTTGATGATACAGAAGAAGATTGCAGAGAATTTGGTCCTGTCGATGATGCTGGTTACAGAAATATGTATATGGGTATTCTCGTCCGCAAAAAGCAACTTGTTGATAAACTTATTGATGATTTGGAAAACAAAAGCAACATGCCAGCAAGTGCCAAAGAACAATTGCGTAAAAACGAGCAAGCGTTTAGAGAATCTGCTTTTAAGGTGTTTGAAATAAATGAGTAAACGACCATGAAAAACAGAACATTAGTATTATTGGCGACAGCGTGCTTTATGTGTACACTGTCGTTTTCCCTAATGTCGGGCTTTGCACAGTCAAGCAAGATGAAACCCAATTGGGCATCAGAGGGGTACCATAAAGATTTGGAGAAGTCGTATTTGGAGGTAGTTGTAATTAGAGGAGAAAGTAACCTGACCAAAATGCGACAGATGGCTCAGGCAGAGATAGAAAGCCGACGACACTCTACTGTTGGCGTAAAAGACGAGATTTGGATGAAAGCCAAGCCTTTAGCCGAATATTATGACAATGACGGAGCCGGCTATTTCCTTTATCAGACCCAGAAACTTCCGACCGTCGCTCCCGAAAGCGTTTCATCGACCGATAGGTATCCATTTTCGGCACGGGTGTTTGTGCCGGGCATGGAACAGATTTACAAAGGCAGCTATGGAAAGGGTGCTGCATTTATTGCGGGAGAGGTCGTGCTTGTAGGCGGTATAATAACAACAGAGTTTATGAGGAGAAATTACTCGCAGAAGATAACACAGACACACAAGGTTTCGCAAAAAGAAAGTTACACCCGAAATGCAAATGCTTGTGCCATAACACGCAATGTCCTTATTGGCGGGGCGGCGGCATTGTATATTTGGAATATTATCGATGGGGGGGTGGCAAAAGGCAGACCTCACTTGTCAGTCGATGGAAAATCTTTGTCTTTTGCACCTTGCTTTACTCCCGATTATAGCGGAATAGTTATGAATTTAAAATTTTAAATAGAAATGAGAAAAATAATTAGTAGTTTGTTTGTATTGCTGATAGTCAATCTTTTTTCGGCATGTAAGCCAGAATCCTATGATACCTTTGGGGATATTGTGGGAACAGTAATAGATGTTGAAACCGGAGATGTTGTAAAACAAGCCACTATTACGCTGACACCGACAGCCCAAAATACCTATACAGGCATGGATGGGCAGTTTGAGTTTTTAGAACTTGAAGCTCAACAATATACAATTACAGTGCAAAAAGATGCTTACGAAACAAACCGAAAATTGGTGAATGTTATAGCGGGTGAAACAACCAATGTAAGTTTGGTGATGAAGAAAAAATAGGATATAAAAAATTATTTTATGAAAAAACTTATATCAATAGTAGCGATATTCCTTGCGGTGATAATGGTATGGCAAGGATGCAAGAAAAAAGATGAGAAAGGCACCATCTACGGCACTGTGACCGATTTTGACACGGGTGAGCCGGTGAAAAACGCCAACGTGAAACTTCTGCCCAGTGGTGAGACAACCTTAACTGGTAGTGACGGGACATATATGTTTCAAGACCTGAAGAAAGGTGATTACAGCCTTTCTTTATCGAAAGCAGAGTATGAAGACTTGAACGACGATTATGTAATTCAACTTGCTGCGGGTAGAGAAGTGAGCAGAGATGTACAAATGAAGAAGAAGGTGGCTTTGATGCGGATTACGGATATGAACGGAGAAGACATCACTGTTTTGGATTTTGGAGATGAAGGTGATGATATGTCCCGTATCTTTAACATTTTTAATGATAGCGGAGTTCCCCTATCATGGGAAATCACAACCACAGCCAACTGGATACAAACACCTGCAAATGGGGCTACTGGCACGTTGCAAGCTGGAGAAACAAAAGGCATTGTCGTAGTGATTGATCGCAGTAAATTACAACAAGGAGACAATACAACCACTATGCATATTACGTCCAATAATGGGAATCAGCAATTGACCATCAAGGCGAGAAGAGCAGATGTTTCCACATTGGAAGCCACGGGCGTTACTGGTAACTCTGCTGTGTTGAATGGTAAAATCAACGGTAACGTTGCATATTCTGAAAAAGGATTCTATTATGGAACAAATCATAACTTAAGCAACAAAGTTGTTGTAAGTGGCAATGGAACAGGAGCCTTTTCTAAACAAATTACGGGGTTGTCAGAAAATACAACCTATTACTTCAAAGCATACTGTATTCGTAATGGTGAGTGTTTGAATGGTGAAGAAAAGTGTTTTACAAACGTTAATTTTCCTTCTTTTGAATACAATGGACATACGTACTGGGTGGCACCAGCCTCTAATAAAATGCAATGGAGTATGGCCAACTCATATTGCAATAATTACTCAACATATGGAATTGTTGGATGGAGAATGCCTACGATAGAAGAACTAACACAAATGTATTTGAATGGTATAAGAGATTATTCTAATTGGTTATGGTCCTCTACTCCCTCAAGCAGTGGTACATCCTATTATTGCGTGTATATGAATGATGGGGATATAACGGATTGGAGTTCCACTCGTGAATATTGTGTTCGCCCCGTCCGTATAGCTAACTAAAAAAGAATAATTAATCAAACATAAATACTTTATTTACAATGAAAAAACTTATCTCCCTCACAATCGTCATCCTCGCCCTTGCCGCCCTCTATTTCGGCTGCAAAAAAGAGGAACTGACCGGCACCATTTACGGCACCATCTATGGTACCGTAACCGACTATGCCACCGGCGAGCCCGTCGGCAACGCCAATGTCAAGCTCCGCCCAAGCGGCGAGACAACCCTCACAGGCAGCGACGGATCTTTTGAATTCAAGGAGCTCAACGCAGGCAAGTATTCGCTGATGTTCAGCAAGGCCGAATATGCCGACCTCGACGACGACTATATCATCGAAGTGGAGGCTGGCAAGAATGTGAAACGCGACGTGCAGATGCGTAAGCAGGTCGCTTCTTTGCAAATCACTGACATGCAGGGTAACGACATCACGTTACTGGACTTCGGCTTGGAAGAGTCGGTAACATCCAAGTCGTTTAATATCTTTAACAACGGTACGCTTAGTATCGAATGCATGCTTTCATACAACTGTACGTGGATAGACACTGTTATCGCCATGGGTACTACTATCAGTCCCGGACAGACAATTACTGTAACCGTGGTTATTGACCGTGACAAGCTGCTGAATGGCGAAAATAGAACATACCTGCATATTATATCCAATAATGGAAGCAACGAATTAGAAATAACAGCTATAGGCTACAATATGCCAACAGTCACTACAAGTGCTGCAACAGAAATTACTACCACAAGTGCCACCTGTGGTGGCAATGTCACTTCGAATGGCGGTTCCCCTGTTACCGAACGTGGCATCTGTTGGTCTACCAATCATGCACCAATAATTGAAGGCAATGGACGAATGAACCTTGGTAGCGGCAACGGCTCTTTTTCTGGTGTTATATCAGGGCTTACGCTGAATACAACCTATTATGTCCGAGCTTACGCCATCAATAACCGCGGAACTGCCTATGGTGACGAGATACAATTTACAACTCATAATGGAACTCCGACTGTTGTAACCATTACGCCATCCAGAGCTGGAACAACGGTGACAACGGGCGGACAAGTGATAAGTGACGAGGGTAATCCAGTAACAGCACGAGGTGTGTGTTATGGTACAACGCCGTACCCTGATTTGGGGTCAGCTCATAGTCATACGGAAGATGGAAATGGTACAGGCACTTATTCATCCACATTTAAAATGCTTACAGCTGGAGTGTACTATATACGTGCTTATGCCACAAATGCTATGGGTACTTCTTATGGTGAACAAAAAACCATAGATCATCCCTATTATGAATTACCAACATTCACATTTAATGGAATGACTTATAGGGTCGCACCACCGCCTACCGATAAAATGAATTGGTCAAGTGCCAATTCTTATTGTAATAACCTGACGTTGTATGGCTATTTGGATTGGCGACTACCGACAAAGGACGAATTATTGCAGATGTACGAAGACCGAAATTCTATAGGAGGTTTCGGAACTAGCTATTATTGGAGTAGTACAAGTTTGAGCTCGGACCAACATTATGAGGTGGATTTTTATCGTGGTTATTCAAGTACCGACTACGATTATTATTTAAGAGAAGTTCGTCCCATTCGTGTAGAAAATTAAAAAACAATTGTTATTCAATTAAAGACCACGCAATGTATAGGTTAATTGTATTGAATTATGGCAACACCCACACCAGAAGAAAGTGTCCTGGCAGGTGATGCAATCGTTTTTGTGCATCACCTGCCTTGATTGAATACAAAAAAAGAATAACATCGTGTTGGAAATAATCGGACCGATTGTCGGTATCATACTGGGGGCTGTGTTGGCTCATGTCTTTTCCGAAAAGGAGAAGAGGAACACTCTTTGACATCTACAAAAAGTACGGGAGATTACCGAAATCAGTTCTCTTGAAATATCAAGCACGGCATGTTATTACTACTATGCATGATTGTTGAAATTTGTCAAATATAAATAAATGGGAAAAACAAATACCTAAAAAACAATTTCCAAAAGAAAAGCTCATAAGGGGGTATTAAAACAACTTTAAGTATTATAGAATAGATTTTTACGCACTTGTTCTTGCTACTTAAAAATCGCCAATTTTAAAAAAAAGTCACTCAAGAATAAGCGACAGAGATTTCCGTTTAGGGCGGGAATTTTTCTGTGTTTATTTGAGTGATGGGTGTTTGGCGATACCTAAAGTAGCAGATAGGCACAACCAAAGGAGAGTTCACCGCCTTTTGTTGTTGTTTATCAAGGGTAAAGGGCAAACAAACACCGCACTATGAGCAAGGATAAACACTATAAGGAAACGGAGTTTCACCTTGGGCAAGTCCTCAAGGCAGAGATGGACAGACAAGGTCGCACAGCGGTCTGGTTGGCCAAGCAGGTGCATTGCACCCCCGAGAATATCTACAAGGCCTATCGTTCGCAGTATTTAAGCATGCCCCTGCTGTTGAGAATAAGCATAGCCTTGAACCACGATTTTTTCCAAGATTGCTCTCGTTATTTAAATATCAAAAACTCAAAATAGTTAACAAAAATGTAAAAATTGTCAATCAATTGACTTTTTTTATAGTCTTTTTAGCAAGTCGTTGTTTTTTTCTGTTTTTGTATTTTTGTCTGGTAAAGCTATATAATAGGTATGATGTAATTTGTTTTCCAATTTATCAGAACGTAGCCATGGATTCAGTGTTTTTAATTCTTTATAAGTAATACCTTGTTGTATAGCAAAATCCGTCAAATTGCTGATTGTACTATCTACTTTTATGGTTATGGTTTTTAATGGTGGGTATAAATCGGCATATCTTAAAAAAATACCATATTGTTGTGGATTTTGCATAAGTGTTTTTACAGCGAGAATACGAAAAACATATCTCGCCGTTTCTTCATTGAGGAGCAAATCCCAATATTCTTTTGCCTCTTGTTTGTTTTTAGCCTTTTGAAAACCGCCGTCTCCCATGTTATAAGCTGCTGCTGCTGCTGTCCAAGAACCTTGTTTAGATTTGGATTGTTTCAAATATTTACAAGCGGCTTCTGTAGATTCAACAATGTCATATCGCTTATCTACATCGTTAGTGATTTCTAAACCAAAATTGATACCTGTTTCTTTCATAAACTGCCAATAACCTACCGCTTTGGAGGGAGAAACAACGTTTATTAATCCACTTTCTATAACTGCCAAGTATTTGAAATCTTCAGGTATGCCGTTTTGCTCCAAAATGGGTTCTATTACAGGAAAATATCGGTACGCTCGCTTAAAATATAGCAACAAATTTGATTGCCAATACAAATTGACCAATAATTCTCTATCAAAGGCCTCCCGAATATCTTGTCTATCTATAGGAACAATCTCTCCACAAAATGTAAGACTATCGGGAATTGGTGGGGAAAGAAGTTGGTATTTTGTGTTAAAACTCTCTCGAAAGTCTTTCTCTGTCGGCGTATTTTGACTCTCAGGAGAAGAAATTGACAATAAAACCAATACCACTGCTATCAGAGCAATTATACTGCCAAATAACAAATATTTATATTTCATTGTTTATTCTTTATCTGTGTTTTTCAGTGAAATTCCAAATAAAAAGCCAAAAACGGCAACTACGTAAACAATACTAATAATATAGAATATAATTGTGTGATAATACAACATAAAATGAGCGAGCAATCCTCCTAAAATGGTTATTATAAAATAAAAAGGAGCCACCCATTTTTGCGACCAGCCAGCATAAACCAAATGATGGGTTGTATGCCCCTTGTCCCCTTGAAATGGAGAGCGATGTTTGGCTATCCTTTTGGTAAATACAGTAATTGTATCTGTTAAAGGTATCAAAAATACCAAAGCGACACATAATAAATGTTTGAAAGAAGCAACAAAAGAAATGGGGCTTGCAGAATCAGGATCGTTCCATATATACAAAATGCCAAAAATAGCCAAAGTGCAGCCTAAAGTCATGCTGCCCACATCGCCCATATATATCTTTGACGGGTGAAAGTTATATCGCAAAAAACCAATGATAGAACAAATAAAACCAACAATTATCAACATGTCTAATGAGGTAATTGTATGATGGCTTAAAAAAAGAATATTGCCTAAAATACCAATGGAAACCATGGCTGTAACCCCATCCATATTGTCTAACATATTCAAAGAATTTATAATGCCGACTATCCAAAAAATGGTGAGGAGGTAATCTATGAGCAAAATATCGGTAAAATGGATATAGATTCCTGCCAATATAAGAGCAATAGCAATAATGATTTGTACAGCAAATTTTATGGGAACAGGTGCATTGCGAAGGTCGTCATACAGACCAATTACAAAAGCAATGGAGATAGCACAAATCATAACAAATATGCTTATCCTATTACCAATAGATATGGCTTGGTCATTCCAAAATAAAAAATAAAATAATATTGATCCGACAAAACCCACCATAAAAGATATGCCACCAATGGTTGGTTTCTTTTTTGCCTCCCAGCGTTGTGACCCTATGGGTACATCTTTTGCAAACTTGTTGCCCGCATATCGCAACATAAACCAATTGACAAACAACGATAAAATTATAGTAAGTATGCAGAAAACACCCAATAATATAATGTCTTGATTCATAAAAAAATGAAATAAAATAAATACCTAATTTACAAAGGTAGCATTTTTATTGCTTGTTTTTTTAAAAAATAAAAATATTTTAAAAAAAACGCAAAAAATGCAATAAAAACTTATACTTTTGCAAAAATATAAATCAACAAACAAAACATAGATTTATAAATAAAAAAAATAATAATGGACAAATTGAAATTTGTTGAAAAAGAGAGTGTTGTAGTAAAATTTGTGGGAGATTCTGGAGATGGAATGCAACTGACAGGAACATTGTTTTCAGATGCTTCTGCTTTTTCTGGAAATGATTTGGTTACATTTCCAGATTATCCTGCCGAAATTAGAGCACCGCATAATACGATCGCAGGGGTTTCTGGTTTTCAGGTTCATATTGGTAAAGAAATCAAGACAATTGGAGATAAATGTGATGTCTTGGTAGCGATGAATCCCGCTTCGCTGAAAGCAAATTTAAAATGGGTTGGCATAGGCGGTTCTATCATTATAGATGCAGATTCTTTTGATGATAAGTTGATAGAAAAAGCAGGATATACTTCCAATCCATTGACAGATGGTTCATTGTCAAGCTATAGAATTATTTCTGCTCCTATTTCTTCTTCGGCTAAACGAATAGGTCAAGAGCATGATATGGACATCAAATCGTCTGAAAAAACGAAAAATATGTTCGCTTTGGGCATGGTGGCATTCATTTTTGATAGAAATTTAGAGGAAATATCTAAACGTATTGAACTTAAATTTAAGAAAAAACCAGATGTCGCCAAAGCAAATATCGCTGTATTGAATGCAGGATATATCTATGCGGAGAGTGCTGAAATTGTAGAATCCAGATTTCATGTTCAAACGGCAGAAATGCCAAAAGGTCGCTATCGTAACATTTCAGGAAATATTGCTACTGCATGGGGATTGTTAGCAGCATCAGAAAAATCAGGGAGACCATTGTTTTTAGGGTCTTATCCTATTACGCCTGCAACAGATATTATGGTAGAATTGGCAAAGCATAAATCTCTCAATGCAAGAGTTATGCAATGTGAAGATGAGATTGCGGGCATTTGTTCTACAATAGGTGCTGCTTTTGCTGGTTCTATGGCGGTAACGAGTACTTCCGGTCCGGGACTTTCACTCAAATCTGAGGCTTTGGGTTTGGCGGTAATGACAGAATTACCCATTGTTTTGATAGATGTACAACGTGGAGGTCCTTCAACAGGGTTGCCTACAAAATCAGAACAAGCGGATTTGTATCAGGCTCTTTTTGGTAGAAATGGAGAATGTCCCTGCATCGTTATTGCTGCAACCTCGCCGAGTGATTGCTTCTATGCTGCTTTTGAAGCCGCAAAACTAGCCATGGAACACATGACTCCAACTATTTTGCTTACAGATGGGTATATCGGACAAGGGTCGGAGTTGTTCCGTATTCCCAAAATGGCAGATATGCCTAAAATCACTCCGCCAATTGCACAACCCAATGACCCAGATTTCGCTCCCTACAGAAGAGACGAACATACATTGGTGAGAAAATGGGCATTGCCGGGTACAGAAGGTTTGAGACATCGTATCGGTGGCTTGGAAAAAACAGATATTTTTGGAGCGGTTTCTACGGATCCATTGAACCATGAAAAAATGGTGAATTATAGACGGGATAAAGTGAATTTAGTCGCTAATGATATTCCTGAACAAGATATTATCGGAAACAAAGAGGGTGATTTGTTAGTTGTAAGTTGGGGTGGCACTTTCGGGCAGACTTTGATGGCCGTAAAAAAAATACAAGAACAAGGAAAACAAATCTCTTTGGCACATTTTAAATATATTTCTCCACTTCCCAAAAATACGGCTGAAGTGATGAAAGGGTTTAAGAAAATTGTGGTTTGTGAATTAAACGATGGGCAATTTGTCAATTATTTGCGAATGAAACTGCCAGAATTTTCATATTATCAATATAATAAACATCAAGGCTTGCCATTTACAACCGAAGAATTGATGTTAGAATTTAATCAACTAATAGAGGAGAAATAATTATGAGTTACAATACAATAGAACGCACAAATGTTGCTTTGACAAAAAATGATTTTGCCAGCGATCAAATGGTTAAATGGTGTCCGGGGTGTGGTTCGCACGCTATTTTGGCATCATTGGAAAATGTTTTTCCTAAAATAGGTTATCGAAAAGAAAATTTCTGTTTGATTTCTGGTATTGGTTGTGCCTCAAGGTTTCCCTATTATGTGAATACATACGGTTTCCATGCTATTCATGGACGTGCCAATCCTATTGCTACTGGTGTTAGGGTAAATAATCGGCAATTAAGTGTTTGGGTTATTTCGGGCGACGGAGATTCTATGGCTATTGGTGGAAACCACTTTATTCATACCATTAGAAGAAATGTGGATTTGAATATTTTAATATTTAATAATCAAATTTATGGTTTGACAAAAGGTCAATATTCACCGACAACACCTTTTGGAAAAATAACAAAAACTTCTCCACAAGGAACCATAGAAGAACCTTTTATTCCGGGCAAATTGGTGTTAAGTGCCAATGGAACTTTTTTCGCCAGAGTGGTGGACAATAATCTTAAACTTATGCAAGAAGTGATGCTTGAGGCCGCTAAACATGATGGCACTTCGGTCGTTGAATTTTTGCAAAATTGTGTCATTTTCAATGATGGAGCACATGCTACTATCACCAATAAAGAAACGGCTGCTGACAGACAATTAATTCTTAAAGATGGTGAACCAATGATATTTGGAAAAAATAGAGATAAAGGTATCATCATGGGAGAAAGAGGTTTAGAAGTGGTAACTATCGGTCAAAATGGTATTACCGAACAAGATATTTTGGTACATGATATGTATCAGCAAGATCCCGGTTTACATTTAATGTTGGCTCAGATGCGTTATCCTGAATTTCCAATTGCTTTGGGAGTGATACGTTCTGTTGTTGCTCCAACATACGACCAATTGTTAGAAGAACAAATCATTAAAGCAAAAAATGAATCTACAATTCGTTGTGTTGATGATTTGCTCAATAGTGGAGAAACTTGGGAAGTGTAAGCTCAAACAAAAATTAATTAACCTATTGTAAAGGGGGGACATCAAGTTCCCTTTCTTTTTATCAAGAATAGAGTTTGTATATGCAAAAGTTTAAAAATCTTGTTTTGCCACTTGCCGTTGTTTTAGGGCTTTTATTTCATGAATATTTGGATAAATTTGGTGTAGTGGTGCCGTATTTGATTTTTTGCATGTTGTTTATCACCTATTGTGATTTACATGTAAAGGATTTGAAAATAAATAAATTTCATATTTCTATGCTTTTGTTTCAAATAATAGCATCAATAGGTTTATATTTGATTATCAATCCTTTTAATTCTATTGTGGCTCAAGGGACATTGATAACGATTATTGTTCCTACAGCGACAGCTGCTGTCGTTGTAGCAGGTATGTTAGGAGCAAATATCGGAACCATGACAACCTATACATTGTTGAGTAACATGACAATGGCTATTGTTTGTCCTATTGTTTTTTCTCATATTGGGCAAAATGATTCTTATTCATTTTTTTATACATTAGGCTTGATTTTTGCTAAAATATTTCCATTGTTGGTCTTGCCCTTGTTCTCTGCTTTGTTATTGAAGAAATTGTCTCCTAAATCGGCACAGTTTGTAGTTAAACATAAGAGTATTTCTTTGTATTTATGGGCAATATCTTTAACAATAGCCATAGGGCGGGCTATCAATTATATTGTTTTACAAAACGAATCTCAACACAAACAAATTGTTTTTATGGCAGTGGCTGCTATTTTGATTTGTGTTTTACAGTTTTCTCTTGGACGTTTGATAGGGAAGAAATTTGGTGATACTATTGCCGGTGGACAAGCAATAGGACAGAAAAACACGATATTGGCCATCTGGATGGCACAAACCTTTTTAAACCCTCTCTCATCAATTCTCCCCGCTATGTATATTATTTGTCAGAATTTGTTCAATAGTTATCAAATTTGGCAGAAAAATAGGTGATTTTTTTATTATATATGATAAATCAAGATTTTATACTTTTGTCGTTAGCGGTTTTGCCTGTGATTGTTCTTTCGATATTTATATATCGTAAGGATAAATTTGAAAAAGAACCTTTCCGAATGCTTGTCAAAGCCTTTTTGTTTGGGTGTTTATCAGTGGTGCCTGCGGTCTTTATTGAACAATATTTAATGGTGAAAGGTGGAAATATTGTTGCTTTTTCAGATTTTTTTAAGGGTTATATTGTCGCAGGAAGTAGTGAAGAATTGTGTAAATTGATTTTTCTTTATTGGGCAGTTTGGAAAAGCAAGGAGTTTAACGAATATTTTGATGGTATTGTTTATGCTACATTTTTGTCTTTAGGTTTTGCTTGTGTGGAAAATATATTGTATGTTTTTCAACAAGAAACCTTTATGGCATCGGTACATGTCAGTTTTATGCGTGCTGTATTGTCTGTTCCTGCTCATTTTTTATTTGCAGTGTTGATGGGATATTATTTTGCTATTGCAAAATTTGAACCGCAAAAAAAGATGAAAGGTTTGTTTTTAGCATTTTTTGTCCCGATGTTATTGCATGGTAGTTTTGATTCTTTGTTATTTGTTATTGATAAAATGATTAATGCATCTTTTTTAACTACAATAAAAGATGCTTCATTTTATCTAAATGAACAAAAAAAATTATCTGAATACATAAGAAGCTACCATAAAGAAAAAGGAATTTATCCTCCTACTCAAATAAATTTTTATAAATATGGAAGACTTTTAGGAAAAGGCGCTTTTGGAAAGGTTAATTTGGCTCTGCATGTTGCATCTGGAAAACTAGTGGCCATTAAAAGTTTTAACAAAAAGAATTTATTGACACATCATTCGAAGAAAAAAATAAAAATAGAAATAGAAGCTTTAAGTAAGCTAATTAATCCTTTTTGTACACAAATATATGATACATTCCAAACTGATACACATATATTAATAGTTATGGAATATGTTTGTGCAGACTTGCTAAGTTTTATTAGAAAAAGAGGAAAAATATCTGAAAATTTTGCCAAATTGATATTCAAACAAATGATAAAAGGTCTAAAATATATTCATAAAAGCAATATCGTTCATAGGGATATTAAATTAGATAATTTATTAATAGATTTAACTAATACTGTAAAAATATGTGATTTTGGTGTAAGTAAAATATTAAAAAAGGGAGATATAATGTATGAGCATTGTGGAACTCCTGCATATATAGCTCCAGAAATAATTGAGGATAAAGGATATGAAGGGTTTTCATGTGATATATGGTCAGCTGGAATTACTTTATATTATATGCTTTCTGGAACTCAGCCATTTAAAGGAAATGATATTGAAGAAATTCAAACCTTAATATTTAAAGGAAAATATGATAAAATTAAAGATATATCAGATGAAGCCAATGATTTAATTGATAAAATGTTAAAAGTAAATCCTAAAGAAAGAATATGCATAGATGATATTTTAAATCATCCATGGATAAAAGATGTAAATATTAAAAACAGAAAAAATATTAATCTATTTTCAAAAGCTGAAAAACACTTATTATCTAAATATAATATTTGCTATTTAAATGGTGGTATAGAAGAATTAATAGAAAATTTCACTAATCAAAATTTAAATACAATGGATGAAAAAGATGAAAAAGGAAATACTAAAAGTTTAATTTTAGCCCCATATAATACATACGTTTCTGATCAAGATAATATTTTATATAGTGATGTTGAAATCAAAAATAATATTTGCAAATTTAAAGGACAAGCCCAAATGTCAAACATTAAATATGAATTAAGTAATAATAATGAATTTGATAATGGGATTATTAAAACACAAACTAGTGCAATAGAAAATTTATCAGAAGATATAACAAATAAAAGTAATATATATAATAATGAATTATTAAATGAGAAAACTGATTCTATAAATTTATCATTTGATGACAAAAAATGTTTTTCTACTAGCACTATTTCAGATGATATCTTGAAGGAGATTGAAGAAAAGGTCGGCTATGATAAGAGGTATTTAATACAATGCTTGAAAAATAATGAAATAAATTATGCAACAGCAACTTATTATTTAATGATAAAGGAGAAGGAGAAATAAATGAATTAATGTTAAATTTTTTATTTTTATAAATATAGCTATATACACATTATAAGAAGAATAATCCCTATCCAAATTAATATTCAT
>CALAVA010000005.1 GCA_937892025.1 uncultured Bacteroidales bacterium | reverse complement strand
ATTGTTTTAACAACATTCATTTTAAAACACAAAGATAATCAAAAAATGCTTAATAGATTTCATAAATAATACCTTTTTTATCTGACACAAGTTCAATTTGGAAAGTTATAAAAGCGAAGATTTGTAGGTGGCAAAATGGTTTGCATTGTTGAAAAGATTGATAAAAATTACGTTACGCCAATACAACAAAAATATTTAGGACAGAATAGTTTTATTTTATAAAAAAAAGTATTTTTGCATTAGTATTAATCATTAAATTTTTTCATTATGTTAAATAAAAATGTAGAAAAAGAAATGAATGATCAAATCAATGCAGAATTTTGGTCAGCGTATTTGTATTTATCCATGTCAGCTTATTGCAGCGATGTGGGGTTTGCTGGTGCCGCCAATTGGTTTAAAATTCAATTTCAAGAAGAACAAGCCCATGCCGATAAATTGATGAATTATATAATTTCAAGGGGAGGAAAAGTAACTTTGAAACCTATTGAAAAAGTGAAAACAACATGGGAATCTCTATTAGATGCTTTTAAAGACACCTTAGCACATGAGAAAAAAGTTACCGCTATGATTCATCATCTTTATGAAGTGGCAGAAAAAGAAAAAGATTACGCTTCACAAATTATGCTTCAGTGGTTTATTAACGAGCAAGTGGAAGAAGAAGAAACCGCACAAGAAATGATAGATGCACTGACAATGATAGGAGATGGTTACGGTCTGTATCAGTTTGATAAAGCATTGGCAGCAAGAGTTTACACTCCTACTGAAACAGAAAAAGAATAATTGATACAACCGTTAAAGGTGAAGGAAAAAATTCGACACTATTTAGCATATTTTAAGGGAAATATTCTTATAGAACGTTTCTCTAAAGTGTTTTCCGTAGACGTCATTGTGAGGGGAACAAATTTTTTGTTGATACCTCTTTTCCTTCACCTGATGACAAAAGAAGAAGTCGGTATTTATGACTACCTATATTCATTCGCTTTTACTTTAGCCCCAACTTTCAGTTTGGGGCTTTATGTAGGGCTCGTAAAAATGTACAATTTGTATGACAATAAAAACGAAAGAGGTCAATTGTTATTTAGTATTAATGTAACATTGATTTCGTTTTTGTTTATTGTTTTTGGGGTGATTTATGGCTTTGGAATAGATTATCGCATCTTTGATTTTTTAATAGAACAACCTATTGATTACCAGTCTTATAGGTTTTTTATCTTATTGGCAATAATCGTTTTGATATACAATGTTTTATTAACAATGTTTTTTGTAACGTCAGAAAAAATTTCTAAAATACAACGTTACAATATAGGTCGTTGTTTATTAGTAAACATCATTGTTTTTTCTGCATTGATTTTTATGAAAGGAGACAAAATTAAAATTCGTTTAATTGCTACTTATGTTTCAGAATTTGTCGTTTTGGTTTATTTTTTTCGTTATTATTGGCGAGAAATGACATTTGTTTTTAATAAATCCATGATGAAAAGGTGTCTAAAAATAAGTTTACCAATTATGATGACATCCATTAGTTATGTTTTTATCAATTTCGCAGACAAATATTTCGTACAAAAATTCTGTGGAATAGAATATTTTACCGATTATAACAAGGCGATACAATTTGCTTTAATTCTGCCAGTCATTTTCAATTCTTTTCAAAATATTTGGATGCCTATCATGATGAAAGAAACTGATTTGCATGTTTTGAAAAGACGTACCAATAGAGTCGCAAAAATTATTCTACTCGTCTTTTGTGCTATATCAGTACTTATCTTTTTAGCCATATTCGTTGCTTTATTGATAGGGATTATTCCTAAAAATTATTATAATATTTTAAAATTTTTCCCATTGGTGGCAAGTGCACAAATTCTTTCTGTTTTGGGTCTTCTTTATCAATATTATACTGCTTATTTTGAAAAAACCTATTTTAATTTTATCATTTCTATTCTTGTTGGAATGATAGGTCTTGGCTTAAATTATTTTGCCGTACAATATTTCGGCGTTTATGGAGTTGCTGTCGTTATGATAATGATAAATTTAGCAATGTTATGCTTGTATTATTGGTTTTCTGTTTATAATATTAATAAACAACTCCGTATGAACAAATAAAAAGATAATTCTATTGTAAAATTAGGTTTTTATACAAAAAGATAAAATGTTTAAAGGATTTTTGTATCTTTGCACCCGCGAATAAAATGGACGAGGATAAAAGTATAGTTGTAACGGATTTAACAAAAAAATTCAAAAACTTCACTGCCGTTGACCATGTTTCTTTTGCTGTCAAAAAAGGTGAGATTTTCGGTTTTTTAGGTGCCAATGGAGCAGGTAAAACTACAACGATTAGAATGTTGTGTGGTTTGTTATTGCCCACTTCAGGCTCTGCTCAAATTGTTGGATATGATGTGATTACACAATCAAAAGAAATAAAAAAACATATCGGTTATATGAGTCAGAAATTTTCTTTATATGACGATCTTACCGTTATGGAAAATATGGAATTGTTTGGTACTATTTATGGGGTGGAAAAGAATGTTCTACGCAAAAAAATCCTTTCAATTATTGCTCGTTTGCAAATGCGAGATTACGCAACAACCAGAGTTTCTAATTTGCCTTTGGGGAGAAAACAAAAACTAATGTTTGCAACAGCCATTTTGCACAACCCTGATGTCGTTTTTTTGGACGAACCTACAAGTGGAGTAGATCCTATTGTAAGAAGAGAATTTTGGAACATGATATACGAAACCGCAGAACGTGGAGTTTCCATTCTTGTTACGACACACTATATGGATGAGGCTGAATATTGTAATCGTTTGTGTATTATGGAAAACGGTCAAATAAAAATTGTAGGAAATCCTTCTGATTTGAAAGAACAAACACATTCGGAAAATATGAGTGAGGTCTTTCAAAAGATTATTAATAGAGAAAAATAACTTATGCGGAATTTTAAAGCCATTTTACTGAAAGAATTCAGACAAGTTATATATGATTATAAAACGCTGATTTTTATATTAATAATGCCTGTAGTGTTGGTTCTTTTGTTCGGTTATACCATCAAAAATGAAATCAACAATGCCGATATTGCTATTTTAGATAATTCTCAAAGTTCTTTATCAAGACGTATTATTCAAGATTTTGCTGTTTCTGACTATTTTTCTATTGTCGCCAATTTGCATGATGAAAAGGAAATAGAAAAAATTTTTCAATCCAAAGACGTTAGAATGGTCATTGTTTTCCCTTCTGATTTTGAAACAACATATACTCACGGATTGTCCCCTAAACTTCAACTTATTTTAGACGCTTCTGACCTAAATGTCGCTACTACAGTAAAAAATTATGCTACAGAAATAATCAATAAAGCATTTGCAGCAAAAAATAATAGCGTCCCGAATAATAGTATCAATATAAAAATAAAAATGCAATATAATCCTTATCTTGAAAGTGCCTATATGTTTATTCCTGGAAATATTGCATTGATTATGATAATTGTAACGTCATTAATGACTTCTATCACATTATCAAAAGAACGAGAGTTAGGCACATGGAGAATGTTATCCATCACTCCGTCAAATCAATTGGTTTTGGTTATCGGAAAAATTATCCCATATATGTGCATTTCTCTTATCTGTACGGCAATAATTATTGTTTTGGGTATCCTAATTTTTCACATGCCTATGCATGGTAGCATCGCCTTATTGATTCTATTGTGCTTTTTATTTATGATGACAGCATGTTCTTTTGGTATTTTAATTTCTGTTCTTGTAAATACTCAACAAGTGGCAATGTTAGTTTGTATGTTAGGATTTTTCTTGCCAACTTTGCTCTTGTCAGGTTTTTTGTTCCCAATAGAAAATATGCCAATGGTTTTGCGGATTTTATCAAATATCATTCCTGCCAAATGGTTTATTATTGCACTTCGTGATATTATGATAAAAGGAGCGGCATTAGAATTGCTATGGTTGCCTATAACTATACTGGTTGGCTTAACTATTGTGTTGATTTCTTTAAGCGTTTGGAAATTAAGCCGAAAGAATGTGTGAAAAATAGCACTTAATTTAAGTGAAGTTGTTCACAAGCTATCATTGCCGCATTTTGTTCCGCCGATTTGATAGAAAAATCTTGACCTTCAGCAATAAATTTATTATCAATAAAAAGATAAACAAGATATTCTTTTTTCTGATAAGGAGTGTTTATCTCTTTAACAACAGTGTAGTTTACTTTTAAATGATTTTTCTGCACATAATGCAAAATTTTCCCTTTAAAATTATTATCCTCTTTTTCAATGGCATCTAAATCAATATAAGCCTTCAATATTCGCTGAATAACAATTTGTTTTGTTTTTTCAAAACCCTTATCAAGAAAAATTGCTCCAATCAATGCTTCAAAAGTATTACCATAAATTGAAGAAGGAATAGCAGAATCCCCTTTTTGAATAATAAGAAATTTCTCTAATCCTATTTTACGACTCAACCTATTTAAATGGTCTCTACTAACTAATTTTGACCGCATTTCTGTGAGAAAACCTTCTTCTTCAGAGGGATATTTCCTATACAAAAAATCTGCAACAATCGCTCCTAAAATAGCATCGCCAAGATATTCCAATCTTTCATTGTTATTGCCTTTGGCGGTTGTAACAGAATGATGTATAAATGCTTGTTCATATATTTCTATATGCCTTGCCTTATAGCCCAAAAGGTTGTTTATATATTTATAAAGTGGACTTTTACTTTTTCGATGAAACACAATTTATGCTTTATATTTTTTAAATAATAGAGAAGCATTGTGTCCACCAAAACCAAAAGCATTTGATATGGCAACATCAACTTTTCGATGTTGAGCTTTGTTAAAAGTAAAGTTTAAATTAGAATCAATTCTTTCATCATCTTCAAAATGATTGATAGTTGGAGGAACAATATCATGAACAATTGCTAATATGGTAGCGATGCTTTCAACGGCAGCCGCTGCTCCGAGCAAATGTCCTATCATAGATTTAACAGAATTAATATTTATATTTTTAGCATGTTCTCCGAAAAGGGAAACTATAGCTTTCACTTCAGCCAAATCTCCTAATGGGGTAGATGTACCATGTGTATTGATATGGTCCACTTCTTCTATAGACACATTCGCTTCTTCTACAGCATGTTGCATGGCCAATTTTGCTCCATTACCTTCCGGATGAGGAGCCGTAAGATGATATGCATCTGCAGACAAGCCACAACCACTAATTTCGGCATATATTTTTGCACCTCTTGCCAAAGCATGGTCTAAACTTTCTAATATTAACGCTCCTGAACCTTCTCCGATAACAAATCCATCTCGGTTTTTATCAAAAGGACGGGAGGCTGTTTGGGGATCATCGTTTCTAGTTGATAAAGCATGCATAGCATTAAAACCACCGATGCCTGAAAAGTTAATAGGGGCTTCGCTACCACCTGTAACTATCCAATCTACTTTGCCTAATTTTATCATATTGAAGGCATCGCAAATGGCATTAGCCGAAGATGCACATGCGGAAGTCGTTACGTAGTTGGGACCCAACAAACCAAAATGCATAGAAATATGACCTGCGGCAATATCTCCAATAATTTTTGGAATAAAAAAAGGATTAAACCGTGGTTCATCACTATGGGCATAATTGACAATTTCTTCTCCATAAGAGGTAAAACCACCAATACCTGTTCCCCAAATGACACCGGCTCGCACCAAATCTTCTTTTGATAAATCCAACCCAGAGTCTTCAATGGCCTCTTGAGCGGTTGCCAAAGCATATTGTGTAAACAAGTCAAGTTTGCGCAATTCTTTGATATTGATGTCTATACGATCTGTAAGACTAAAACCCTTCACCTCGCAGGCAAAATGAGTTTTAAACAAAGAAACATCAAAATGACTAATTGGACAAGCCCCACTTACTCCCTTAAGTAATCCCTGCCAATATTCTTCAAGATTATTACCTATTGGAGTAAGTGCACCTAGCCCTGTTACTACAACTCTTTTTAATTCCATAAAACAGAATTAAGCTTCAGGTGTAGCGTCCTTAATAAAATTGATAGCATCACCGACTGTAGCGATTTTTTCTTGTACGTCTTCTGGAATTTTAATTTTAAATTCTTGTTCAAAAACCATCAATAACTCTACAGTATCCAAAGAATCTGCTCCTAAATCATTAACAAAGTTTTTTTCAGGAGTAACTTCAGCTACATCTCTTCCAAGTTTGTCAGCGACAATTGCTATCACTCTTTCCTCAATATTCATAAGTTATTAGTTTAATAATTTTATTTTGCAAAGGTATAAAAATTTTTTTTAACAACATTCAATAAGAATAAAAAATACGTGTTTGTTTTTTTTAACATGTTAATTTTCAGCGTAAAAAAAATATACATATTGTTTTTGTCTAAAATTTTGAAATCTATTTTCATCGTTTTTTTTGACGTAATGGACAAAAATTAGGCTGAAATCTTTGTAACGTATGTAATAATAAGCATGATACAGCGTTCAAAGGTTATGAATAAAAAATTTGCATTCACTGCGGCAGCCCTATAACGAAGAAAAATGGCATGGTAAAAGGGCGCCAGTTGTACAAATGCCATGCCTGTGGGAGACAATTTTTAGGAGGCAATCGTATAGATTCAGCCGAATTGTGGCGTGAGTATTCCGAGTTGAAACAGACATATGCCCAGCTGGCGGAAAGGTATGGTTGTTCTGCACGCACCATCAAACGCAAAATAGACGCTTATACACCACCCAAAGGTGTTGCATCGCCCGGAAAGGTGGTGGTTTTGATGGACACCACCTACTGGGGTAGAAAGTATGGCGTGATGCTGTTCAAGGACGCACTCACGGACAGAGACCTGCTGTGGTATTTCGTCAAGAATGAAACGAACGCTCTTTATGCGCAGGGGATTGCCGAGCTGGAAGAGCTGGGGTATGAAATACCAGCAGTAGTATGTGACGGGAGGAAAGGTCTGCCGATGATGTTCCCTGACAAGAAGGTACAGTTGTGCCAGTTCCACCAACAGAAGACTGTTCGCAAATACCTCACAAAGCATCCCAAGACGGAGGCCGGCAAGGAACTCAAGCAGATAGTGGACATGTTGACCGAGACCGACAAGGAGTCATTCGAAGGCATGTTTGGGGAGTGGTGCGAGAGATGGGACAGCTATCTGAAAGAGAGGACAACAGATCCAGAGACTGGCAAAAGCCGCTATACCCATAAGAACTTGCGCAGTGCTTACCTTAGCATCAAGCACAACTTGCCGCTACTTTTCACATGGTACGACAACATGGAGATGGGCATACCCAACACGACCAACCGTATCGACGGCCATTTCTCGTATGTCAAGCGAATGCTCTGCAACCACAATGGAATGACGCGTAAACGACGAGACAAGCTCGTCGTTGGTTTTTTTGAGGCATCGAAAGGCAAATCCCAATAAAAGAAAGGCTGTCGCGAACGGCAGCCCCTTTCATTGGTGTTTTACCTTGCCGACTATTCCTTGAGGAGTTGCTCCCCAGCAGAGCTCCTCTCCGCTTCATCGACGGTGCAAAAGTACAAACTGTTTTTCACACGGCAAAATTTCAAACAAAAAAACAGCCTAATTTTTGTCCATTAGAGAACATGTCCTCAAAAATAGCCTAATTTTTGTCCATTACGTCAAAAAAGCCCATTATAATGGGCTTTTTTTGTTGTGAGATATTTTATTCTAAGCCTAAACTTTTTTTGCCTTGTATAAAATCAATATCACGTGGAATATTGGCATTGGCGATTTTTTCCAAATCGTTTTTCAGTTTATCGCTCATTTGTCCGTTTTCTTTATAATATTCAATAGCATAGTCAATATCTCCATTCCCTTCTACTTGTAGTATCAAGGCCGCCCATTGTTCCATGGCTTGTTGTGCTTTACTCATATCGATGATGTATTTTCCGTTGTCGTCTCGGTAAAAGGCTCCATTTTTTTCAAAGGAATTAAAGCACATTAAATTGGCATTTCCATGTGCACTTGAAGTTCCGAATCTTACGGAGCGTAACAATCCTGTGATAAATGTAACATAGGCATCTTCAACGGAGATGTTGGTAATTTCGCCTTTTTCTATCAATTTCTGTACCATAAAAAGACCTAAAATGTCGGCTTTAGCTTCTTCCCACGCAGAATATTGTTCGCCGAGTGCTCCCCTTACGGTTCCTTTACCAGTGATTGTATTTTTTATGCCTAAGCCATGTGCTACTTCATGGAAAGTAACATTCCAGAAAAAGGCATCAAATTTAACGTTGTCAAGTTGTTGTTCGTTCAATACGACATTAGAAATCGGGATTAATATTTTATCAAATTTGGCTTTCATAGCGTTTTTTAGTTGCAGTCTACGAGTTCCTTTTTGTAAATGAACTCTTTCATCGTTAGGAAGGTTGATAGCAATAGTTTTGCTACCAGAATTGCAGTCGCCAGCATAATAGACAGCGTCATAGACGTTGAGGTCTGAACTTGTTCCCGGTACTTCTTGTTTGTATTTTGCCTCGCAAGGCAATTCTTTTTGTAGGCTTGGCAACATGCTGATGAATTTGGATAAGTTTTTGCTTCCTTCCAAGTCTTTGATTAAGACAAAGGCTTCGTATGCAGTTTTTTTACCAAATAGTTTGTCTTCATAGTTTTCAATAGGTCCAACAACGAAATCTATATTGCTATTTTTCATATCCATCCAAGCCATATCACTAGCAAGATAGTCGTCTGTTTTAAAGGCTTGAAGACGTGTTTCTAAATATTTTTTCATTTCGGCATTATCAGTAAGATTAATGGCTTGTTCCATCAATTCACATACTTTATCCAATTGTGTTTTGTAGTAGTCTTTATACCATACTACTTGTAGGTTACCTTCATTGTCTCGGGTGAGAACGGTGTATTGACTTGATTTGTTTTCATCAGCCAATTGTTCAAATTCTTCTTTTGTCATATCAGCGGGGTAAAAACAAGCACCTGCTGGCTTATCAGAATAGCCTTGAACGAAAGGAGCCATATTGCCAAGTCTGTCCCAAGGACCGTAGTTGATATATGCAAATCGTTTTGTCCATTCATCTGAAATAGTATCCAATATATTTTTGTCTCCAAATGATTGTTGCCAAAATAGGTCATCCATAATTTGAGCGATGTCAATAAAGATGCCTAAAAGTTGTTTTTCGTTAGCCGAAAGGTGAGAAATGTCGCTAGTCAATTCAAAACTTGCAAATTCTTCCACTTTTTGTTGAAGGGGATTGGTTGCTTCAATGGGTTCTTGTTTGTTGTTACAACTGATACACAATAGTGCAACAAATGCTGTTACGGAAATGAAATGTTTGTTCATTTGATGAAAAATTAAGTTTAACAATAAATTATATTTTCGCAAATTTACAAAAAAAATCAATTTATACATAGGCGAATGAAATATTTTGTTACGATATTAAATCAAACAAAGGAAAGCCAAAGTTTTGGCTTTTTAGAGGTAAAATCTGCATAGTCCGAAGGACACGTTTCAATGATTTTAATCTAATTTTAAATGCAATACCAATGAATACATGCGGTTAAATGTACAGAGATATAATATTTTGTGTCAGTTTTGATGGAAAAGTGTCGTGCAAAATTTTTGTTTGTTCACATTTGATTTAGGTTTATTGTTTGACTATTTTTTTTGTTGCATAGCCGATATATGTCCGTATGGGATAATGGTCAGAGGCTTTATAATCTATAACCTGAAAATCAAAACTTTGCAAGTCTTTATGATGAAAAATATAATCTAGATAATTTTGTACCTATTTTTGAAGAAGGAGAACCAAAAATAATAGGTTGTGGATCATTTGGAGAAGTTTTTTTAGTTATGAATACTATAAATAAAAAATTATATGCAATAAAACATATGGAGAAAAAAAGTTTATCTACAAAATTGAATTCTTTAGAAGGAATATATAAGGAAATTTATATTCAATCAAGAATAGATCATCCCAATATTTTACCTATACTGTATGTTAATGAGACATCTTCAGATTTTGATCTAGTATTAGAATATGCATCAGGAGGCAGCCTGTTTCATTTTATCAGAAGAAAAAAATATTTAAGTGAACCTTTAGCCTTTAGCTTATTTATACAAGTAATAAATGCTATTTATTTTTTACATAAAAATAATTTTATTCACAGAGATATAAAGCCGGAAAATATTTTATTATTTGATAATAATATAATAAAATTATGCGATTTTGGTTGGTGTGTACGGCTGGAGGAAGGACAGCAGAGGGGTACTTTTTGTGGGACTACAGAATATATGTCTCCAGAATTAGTGAATCATGAAGAATATAGCAAAGAAATTGATGTATGGTCTTTAGGTGTTTTATTGTATGAAATGGTTCATGGATATTCACCTTTTAGGCCTGATAAGCCAAATTTTAATTCAAAAGACGTTATTGAAAATATAAGATTGCATAAATTAAAATTTAATAAAAATGTTAGTGAAGAATGTAAAGAATTAATTTATCATTTATTAGATGAAGACCCCAATAAAAGATATAGAGTCGAAGATATTTTTTTTTCAGATTTTGTCAAATTTTATGAGGAAAAAAATTTTGGACTTCCTGATAATTATCTAATTGAAAAATATAAATTTAAATTAACTAAAGCTGCATATTCTAAAAATAAAAATAATTCAAAGAAATCATATTATAATAATTCTACCAATATTGAAAATAATTTTGTAAATTCAAATAAGTTCATTATAAGGAAAAACAGTGAAATAATTGTAAATAATTATAAGCAAGATAAAAATTTAGGATTAATATATGATAAAAATAATAAAAGAAATATATTATATAAAAAAGAAGTAATACCTACTTCATTATCTGATGCAAATATAAGTATTAATAATATATGTGAAAAAAAGTTAACAAAAAATAATACTACTCAATATTTTCATCCTTTGAAAGTATCTGAAAATAAAGCTAATTATCTTAATTTAGGTCTTTCCAAATCAAAAAATAATAGTAATCAAAGACTAATAACTCAATTTAACAATAACGATCAAAAAGAAAATGAAGATAATAATTATTCAAAGCATATTTCAAAAAAAGATAAAAAAATAAAACCAATAACTATTAATAATTGCTTATCAAATTTAAATCCCAATGAAATTAATTTAATTAAAAAAACTGAAGAAAAAAAGAATATTAACGAGAAAGTTGAAAGTAATATGGTGCATAAAAAGAGCCTGCATATAAAACCATTAAAAATGTCTAAAATACCAATAAATACTAAAATATTTCATTATGCACATAGTCCAGTAAATAAGGAGAATTCAAATTATTTATTGATTAAAAAGTATTTATCCCCGAAAAACATGATAAATATAAAAAATAATAAGATTACTAGCTTCCAAACAAATAAAAGTAATGAATCAAAATATATTGAAGTAAAAAGAAATAAATTTTTAATTACTCCTATAAATAATAATAATAGTAATAATATATCAAACAAAAAACTCAACAATAATAATTATAGTAAAAAAGCATATACTAGAAATCATTTAAGCAATGAGCATTATAATACAGCAAAAATAAATTATAATTCAGATGATAATAATTCCAATGTAAATACTAATAATAATTCGCATACTAATGATTGTTTTACTTTTAATGGTATTTCTAAAATTAATAGTGACGATTTACTTCTGGAAAGAATAAAAGAGAGAAAATTAAGTTGTACCAAATCATTGAATCATCTTAAAAGAAATTTTAATAATGACAATATTAAATCTCTGTTTATATCAAATATTAAAAACAATATCAATAATTTAAATAATGATTCAATAAATTCCCAAATTTCTAACAAAAACAAAGTATATATTAATAAAAGAGCAAAGGGCAATTTAAAAATAGATGTAAATGAAAAAAAAATAAATACAAATACATTTCATACATATCAAAATAGTCCTTTAAATACTTTTAATAATAATTTTATATACATTAATTTTAATAACGAAAACAAAAAAATAAATAATAATATTAAAAAAGATAAAAACTACAACATCTGCACATGCACAAATAATAATAGTTATAATATTAATAATTCAAGCATCAGTAAGAACAGAATAAATAGCAAAGATTTCAAATTAAATAATATAAATTACGATAATATTTTAACTGAAATACCAAAAAAAAAATTACATAAATCAAATTTGTCTGAAAAGATTAAGAATTTTGAGGAATATACAAAATATAAAATTATAGATAAAATATTGAATCATAATGAAAATGAAAAACCTAATATGAATAATTTAGAGTTATCAAATGAGAATTATTATTATAATAATAGTTCAAGGCTTTTAAATTCAATGAGTCATAATTCAATTTTTAATAGTAATAAAAACAATAAAATAAGAAATCCAAAAAAATATATCTTCCATAATAACACTGAAGTTGATAAAAAGCTCAAAAAAATTCCAAAAACAAAAACTTTCAAAAAAGGGCAAAGTTCAAATATTAATTTTAATAATAAACAAAAAATTGAAATTTTTGATAAAAATAAATGTAATAATAAATATAATAACAATTGCAATCAACATAAAATATTTTCTTTAGAAACTGAAAAAATAAAAAATAGAAATAATTTAAATTATAATAGGGATAGAAATCATAAAGCTTCTGATTATAAAAGCAAAACAAGAAATAATTCCAACAAAAGCAACAATTCAAATGATATCAAATTCAAAATAATTAAAAGGTTAAAATTAAATGATTTTTTAAATAATAAAATAAACAAGGATAAAAAAAATATAATTACTACATCGAATGAATTGAATTTTAGCACCTCGGGAAATCAGTCAGATATTGTAAAAATGAGTAGAATTAATACATCTATAAATAATAAAAATTGTTATGAATATTTTGAAAGAGGTAAAACCAATCCATTGGAACTCAAAGGAAATAAGAGCTTGAGAATTAATAATCCTAAATATAGTTTTGGCTCAAGAAATTTCTATAACATTGGAGAAAGAAATCAAATTCAAAATAAAATAAAGCCTAAAAATAGTAGTATTTTAAAGCAATATTCTATCAATGAGCAAAAATATAATAATTTAGATAGTAAAATAAAAATAATTATAAAAAAGGAACCAAAAACTATAATTAGTCCAATTATTCCTAAACATAAAAAAGAAATAAATATATTTATGAAGAGTGAAAATAACATAAATTTTGAAAATGTGGATTATAAGTATAAAAATAAATTAAAAAATAATATGATAGATAATAAAGTTTATAGTAATGAATTGCTTTCAGATAAAAAAGATTATAAAAAAGAAGTATTAAGTGGCTCTTACTCAGTAAGAAATTTTAAAAATAATAATTTTTAAAATTATATAATAAATATTGATTAAATTTATTTTATTTGTGATAATATTATGATTTTCAATTCATAATTTTGTGAATTATTTTATTTATTATTTTTATTTAGAAATAATTAATTAGCATAATTTAATTAACATTATTTATATTATGTAAATGGGGATTGGGGATTGGGGATTGGGGATTGGGGATTGGGGATTGG
>CALAVA010000004.1 GCA_937892025.1 uncultured Bacteroidales bacterium | reverse complement strand
CTGTAAGGTCTGATTGAGTGATTGTACCGGCGCCGTCAGGTAAAACTAAATAAACTTGACTATCATTATATTTAAATCTATCACCAGATTGATATGTTGCTGTTGTATCTAATGCATTTAACGTAGATAAATCTATATAAATTTCATCAAATCTGGCAACAATATTATAAGTTCTACCTTGTTTACCACCATAAAAGGAACTCATTATTTACCTTCCTCCTTTTAATTTCCATCGTCATAAGCATAGTCTAATAAAAATGCATCTATTTTATTAGAATTATGCCCTCCGGGTGAAGCTATCATAAAACTAGTAATTTGCATTCCATTATTAATTTCATAAATTCCACTTCTTCCTACTACAATAGGCTCTCCATTTATAACTATTAATGCACCAGGTCTACATTGATAACCTATTTTTAACCAAGATGATTGATTTGTTGGCATAATATTATTTAATATACTTACATCGCCATTTCCATCTCCATTTGCATCTGAAGTATATTCAATTCTCGCTCCACTAGTAGTGACTGTAATAACATTTCCAGAGCCATCTGTTTTTGGATTTCCATTATTTGCATTATAAATCACTCTACTTATATCTGTTGTAGTATCTAATAACCAAGTTCTAGATTCAATTAAGACATCATAAGATATTCTACTTAATCTAAAAACTAAATAACTTGCATTAGTAGTAGGAGTAAAAATTAAAGTACGAGCATAATAAATTGTATTATTTCCAATATTAACTTCACTTGTATCTAAACTATCAACACTAAAGGAGTCGATTACTTCATTTGTATTTTCATCTTCATCATCTGCGCTATTGCCATTTCTTAATATTAAAGTATAATCCATACTATCAGCTGAATTAAAAGAACCTCCATGATTAGCAAAAGACTCAGAATAAAATCCTTTAGGAACCCTATGAATCATAAAACGTAAATAATAAACCTACCCAGCCTAAAAATTTCCTTGTAAAGCAAAATCTTGAAAAGCACTATCAGCAGAAGAACTTGATTCTGCAAATTTATTTGGACTGGCACATGTAGTAGCAATAACATTTAATTGTGTCATATATGTTGTACTATTATTTTTTCGCAACTGGGCAACAATATATGCCATATTCATTCCTCCTTTTAAATTTTCTGTAATGCTTTATAAGCACTAATTGTCATTGTAGAGGATATATCTAAAGGTAAAGATATAGATTGAATAATATAATCACCATAAATACTTGAATTTGGATCATCTATTGTAATTCTAGTATTAGGTTCTAAATAATAAATAGGTAGATAATTAAAAGAAATTGTATTATTCATATGCGTATATTGATATAATAAATCGCTATCGGTTTTGAGATTTATTTTTGCATGATTGGCAATACATTGTTTATAACGTTCCAAAAAACGTAGCGAAGTTAAACGTTTATTCTTTTTTTTAGGTTGTGGGTCTGGAAAAGTAATCCAAATTTCCTCAATTTCTCCTTTATCAAAACACAAATTCACATAATCAATCTGCGTACGCAAGAAAGCGACATTTTTCATCTGATTATCTATAGCAAATCGGCAGCCTTGCCACATTCTTGCTCCCTTTATATCCATACCGATAAAATTCTTTTCTGGATAAAATTTTGCCAAGCCAATTGTATATTCTCCCCTACCGCACCCCAATTCTAAAACAATAGGATTATTGTTTTCAAAAAAATCATGCCAACGTCCTTTTTTATCAAAGCCTTTTGTTAATTCTTCCATAGATGGCTGAAAGAAATTCGGAAAGGTTTCCGTTTCTGCAAACTTTGCCAATTTATTTTTTGACATGTGTTTTCTTATTCGTTTTCTTCTTCAAGTAATTGGTCTTGTTGCTGTTTACCGATAATCAGTGTAATTGCAGATTGATAGGGAATTTTAGTACCAGCAGCAATAATACGCCCTTTATATCGCTGTTCCAAGACGGCATTGTTGTATTTGCTAGCCTTATAGATAACTTGTCCCAATTTCAAATCATTGGTTTTTAGCAGATTTTCTGCTTGTCGCAAAGACAAATCCAACAGATTAGGCATTTCTACATCTGGAGGAATAAGTGTAGCAATGGTAACATACATTTTTCGTCCTTTTTTCACATTGCTACCTGCAGTTGGGTCTTGAGCGATAATTGTCCCCGCCACCATATCTGGAGCGAATATAGAATCTGAATATATTATCTTAAAATCTTCTATATTTTTCACCTCTTCCATCGTTTTTCCGGCCAAATCTGGTGCAGGCACTTCTTTGCCATGATGAGTAATGATATTTGTTAATTTTACAGCAACAAAAACAATAATCAAACTGATTATCATCATCATCAACAATGACGATAATATAGGGTGTGAGGAAAAAAAAGACTTACCTTTCATTTTTCTATTTATTGAATGTAGTTTGCAAAGATACCATTTTTATAGGAGAATATAAGATATTTTTATTATTCAAAAGAAAAATCTATGGTTGGTGTAACTTTTACTCCTTCATATTTGGTTTCTATTCCCATTTTATAAGTGGTTACATACATAGTATTTCCATTCTCATCATATTTAATAACATTTCCATTCAACAATCCGTTTGTATATGGGAATTCTGCTTTTTTTATGCCGTTTTCCCAATAACAAATTGTTTTTCCGTCTAATATATCATTATAATAATTTTCTACCACCTTTACTTTTCCGCAAGGATAGAAAGTTTTCCATGCTCCTTCCCTTTTTCCGTCAGCGTATGTGCCTTGTACTTTTACGCTATCATTAAAAACTATCCATTTCCCCGTTTCTAATCCTGCTTCAAAGTTACCGGACAAGATTGTGTCTCCATTTTCAGACAAAGCAAATATGGGTCCATTCATTTCTCCTTCATCATAATTTTCTACAGACAAGATATTTCCGTTGAGGTAAAACCAAGTCCATTGCCCATCTTTTTTTCCCTTTGAGGTATAAGAGCCCTCAAATTCTATCTGTCCTGATTCGTATAAATATTTCCAACCTCCGATAGGGAATCCATTTTGATATTTTCCAATGGCTCTCACTTTTCCAGATTCGTAAAACTCTTTCCAAGCCCCCTGTTTTTTTCCATTCTCATCGACAATGCCTTCACCTATACATTTACCATTGTGAAAGACATAACTTTGTACAATTTTTCCTTCTGGTGAATACTCCCTACGCACTCCTTCTGGTTTTCCCTTAAAAAAATGGGCAACTGTCCGTACTTTTCCATTAGGATGATAATCTACTCGTCTATCTAACTGCTTTGTTTCCAATGCGTCTTCAATAAGAATATCATTCTCGTATTTTTCTATACGGACAAAATTTCCCTCTTTATCATAATATTTGAAAAAACCATTTTTTTTACCATTCAAATAATTTTCCTCCAAAATCACCAATCCACTATCATTAAATGTTTTCCACAATCCATGTTTTAATCCATTGGCATTATATCGGTTGATATATTCTCTTTTTTTTACAAAACCATTTTCATATTGTAATACTGTTGTGATATTACCCAAAGTATCAAAAAATCTTGCCCAACCATTTTCCTTTCCTTGCTCAAAAGGCACCAAGCCTAAAATTCGCCCTTGATAATCTATTTGTCTTACGGTTCCGACTATAGTATCTTTGCTATAAAACACTTCTTGAATATAGGATGGCATATAACTGCGGGACAAACCCTCTTTTTTCCCTATCTTGTAAAAGATTTCGGACTGCAATTTTCCATCGTTGTCATAAAATTTCCACAAGCCATCTAATAGGTAGTTTTTTCTATTTCCTTCAGAAAGCAATATTCCTTTTGGGGAATAAGATTTCCAACAACTATCTGGTTGTCCATTTCTAAGGAATCCTTCACTGGACAAAGTTCCGTCTTGGTAGAAATATTTTTGCAAGACAAATTCTCCTTGAGCAAAAAGTGTCGAAAAAATATTACAAAACAGCCAACCTGCGATTATAATAAGTATAATCTTTTTCATCTGTAAAGTTCAATGTATCATTGTATTTTATATATCAGATTAATATTACTTGGTGTTGTTCATCGTCATATTTTGTAGATTTGAGATAATCATTTCTGCGAAGAAATTAAAAGTAGAGATATAATCTTTGTATTTGTTTTGCAATATCAATTGTATTTCTACACTTTTGATTATCATCACAATCATATCTGTTACAGCAGCGACATTAACAACCGATAGTGTTTGTGGCATTTCCATTTCCATAGATTTAAGACAGCCTTGTACAATCTTTTTCATCTGTACCATTTCCCATTTATCAAAACTTGACTTAATATCTTCCAAAAGAGAAACTTTGTTTTCGTCAACCAAACGAATTTGTATATCCATTTTGAGTATTTGTATATAATTCAATGAGGTTTTCAATAGTTGCATTCTTAAAATTAAATATTGTTTTAACCGCTCTAAATAATTGACACTGCTATTATTCACCACAGTTTCCAATTGTTGTTTTATACTTTCGAGTTCTTCGGCAACCACTATTTTGAAAAGTTCTTCTTTACTCTCAAAATAATAATACAATGAACCCTTAGCCTTTTGAGCCCTCTTTGCTATATCATCCATAGATGTTTTTTCTAATCCATAGCGGTGAAACAATTGAGCTGCAGCCTCAACTATCTTTTCTCTCGTTTCTTCTCTTTTTGACATAACACGTTTCTCCTATCTACATTTGATTAAAAGAGAATACAAAAGTACAATTTTTTTCATTATTATTTACATCATAAGCATATCCTCCAAGCAAAAAAGCAATTTCGGTGAAATTGCTTTTTTGTAGTAATTTTTAATAATGATTTATTTCAAGACTGTAACATGACCAGTAAATTCATATTCGTGTTCATAAACATCCTTAATAATGATAATATATACAAAGACAGTATTAGGGGCAACCACTTTACCTTTTATAGTTCCATCCCATTGCTCATGCGGGTTTTCTGTTGTAAAGACAACATTTCCCCATCTATCATAAATAGACATTTTGACCATTCTATAGCCTGCATCTTCATAATCAACCATAATAGGTCCCCAAGTATCGTTCAAACCATCCCCATTGGGAGTAAATGTATTGGGAATATATACATTCAATTCATCTAAATAAACATGTATTATTTTGGAAATAGAATCTATACAACCATTAAAATCTGTTACTTTCATAAAAACGTTATAATCACCTTCATCATCATAACGATGAAGTACGACATTGCCACTTGTTGTATTTCCATCGCCCAAATTCCAAACCCATGTTTTTATACGACCTTCGCTTTCATCTGTCAATGTAATTTCTTTACCTATGCCAATACGATATGCATCTGACTCAAAATTAGCAATTGGACCATCTACATGAACAACTTCAAAGATTTGTTGAACACTACAAAGCGTGTCATTCACTACAAGCTGATACCGTCCTGCACTCAAAGCAGTGAGATATGAAGAAGTGTCATTAATAGGGTCGCCTCCTTGATGTATCCATAAATATGAAACCGAATTAGGAGTTGCACTATTTATGCTCATACTTATCGTACCATCTTTTCTATGACAAGTCTCTGGAGTTGTTCTGCCATTTATCACCAAATTTGGATAATAAGGAACATCAACACTTGTATCTACCTCACAACCATTCACATCTACCATCTGAACATGATAAGTTCCTCCATGAATACCTGATAACACAGAATCTGTGCTATGTGTCGGATTTGGTGTCCATGTGTAATTCAAGGGCGATGTTGCATGATGAGTGGATACCAAAATGCTACCATTGCTCTCATTACAAGTTTCTGAATGTATGGATAATACCTCTAAAACTGGCATTACGGTCGATAATACCCTAATGCTATCACTAAGTGTACATCCATTGTCATCATTTACTATTACCTTATAATAACCTGTATCCAAATTAGTTACCGTCGATTGATTGCCTA
>CALAVA010000003.1 GCA_937892025.1 uncultured Bacteroidales bacterium | reverse complement strand
GCATACGAGATCGTGATGTGACTGGAGTTCAGACGTGTGCTCTTCCGATCGCCGTTTTTTCATGCCGATATTGAAACCGCTGTAGAAGCCTTAAAAAACGGCGCCTTCGATTTCATTCAAAAACCACTTGATTTAAACAGAATTCTCGTTTCTGTCCGACACGCTATTGAAAAAGAATTTTTGGTAACAGAAACAAAACGACTAAAGAAAAAAATAGACAAAAAATACGAGATTATTGGTATTTCTCCCGCTATTGCTGAAGTAAAAGAACTGATAGAAAAAGTGGCTCCAACCAATACTCGTGTACTTATAACAGGAGAAAACGGAACAGGCAAAGAACTTGTTGCACATTGGTTGCATGAAAAAAGCAACCGAGCCAATAATCCACTTATAGAAGTAAATTGTGCTGCCATTCCTTATGAATTAATAGAAAGTGTACTTTTCGGACATGAAAAAGGCTCTTTTACCTCCGCTATTAAACAAAAAAAAGGAAATTTTGAATTAGCAGACAAAGGAACCCTATTTTTAGATGAAATCGGCGATATGAATTTAGCCGCTCAAGCAAAAATGCTACGCGCTCTACAAGAAGGTAAAATAATGAGAGTCGGGGGAGAAAAAGATATTCCTATTGATGTACGTGTTATTGCTGCAACCAATAAAAACCTACAAGAAGAAATAAAAAACAAAACTTTTAGAGAAGACCTTTATCATAGACTTAGTGTCATCATCATACATGTGCCACCACTGCGTGAACGTATTGAAGACATTCCTCTTTTGGCTGAACATTTTATTTCTCAAATTTGTGAAACCGAAAACCTACCAACTTTTGACATTGAAACCGATGCCATCAAAGCCTTACAAAAATTACCTTGGTACGGCAACATTCGTGAATTTAGAAATGTAATAGAACGCCTAACCATTCTTTGTAATAAAACCATTACCATGCAAGATATTGAAAAATATGTAATCGCTTATCAAAATAATTAACATTTATGAAAAATATTATATTTATAATCTGTATTTTAATCATCAATTATACCGCATTTGCCCAAACAACAGATGCTTTTAGGGACGAATGCACAACCATTACTATGGGAAAAAAAGCCACCGATGATGGTTCTGTCCGTACATCTCATACCGATGATAGTCATCGCACCCGCTCAAATGTATTTATCACTCCTGCCAAAGATCATAAACAAGGCGAAACGGTTACCATGTACAAAAGAGTTTGGTGTGATACAACAAAAATGAAATCCTATCGTAGCGATAGCATAGGTGTTATTCCTCAAATAGAACATACTTTCGCTTATGTCAATTCTGCTTATCCTTGTTTAAATGAAAAACAATTAGGAATAGGAGAATCTACAATTGGAGGCAGACCAAGCCTTCAGTCCGATAATGGACTTATTGATTGCCAAAGGCTTTGTACACTTCTTTTAGAACGTTGCACCACTGCCCGACATGCCATTTCTACCTGTGGAGATTTATTGAAAAAATATGGTTGGATAGATGCAGGAGAATGTTTGACCATTGCTGATAAAAATGAAGTGTGGCATTTGGAAATTTATGGACCAGGCAAAGGCAACAAAGGGGCTGTTTGGGTTGCACAACGCGTTCCTGACGAACATGTCGCTGTAACTGCCAACGCAAGCACTATCAAGGAAATAGATACAAATAATAAAGATTTTTTTCTCTTTTCTGACAACATCTTTTCCCTTGCTCTTGATAGCGGTTGGTGGAAAAAAGAAAAACCTTTTGTCTTTTGTTATGTTTATGCTCCCCAAAGCCGAACTATGTTGGCTTGTCGCAGACGTGAATGGAGAGTTTTTGACCTTTTGGCCCCTAGCCTAAAACTTGACCCCAATGCAGAAAACTATCCCTTTTCCATCAAACCAGATTCTTTGGTCAGTTTGGAAAAAATGATGACTATCTTCAAAGATTATTATGAAGGTACCGAATTTGACATGAGAAAAAATATTACCGTTGCCAACCAAGATGGAAAAATGGTAATTTCTCCTCTTGCCAACCCATTCATGAATGCAGATGAACTAAAAATACACAAAGTAAATGGTGGCTGGAACGCTCTTGGAGAACGCCCAATTGCTGTTCGATTTACTATGTATGGTACTATTATACAATGTCGCAATTGGTTGCCCGATGAAATAGGCGGAATTGTTTGGTTTGCCCTTGACAATATCGCCTCTTCTGTATATGTGCCAATTTATGGGTCTATTACAGATTTGCCAAACACCTATAAAACCTGCGGACGAAAAACAGGTTTTAGCAAAGATGCCGCTTGGTGGGCTTTTAATCGTGTGGGAACAATCGCCGCTAAACGATGGGGAGAAATGCAAAAAGATGTCAAACAAACATGGCAACCTTTTCAATCCAAATTGTTGAATCAACAAAAAAATATAGAAAAAGAAGCCCTTGACAAATTTGACCCCAAAAAACCAATAAAAACCATTCAATTTTTAACAAATTATTCCAACGAACAAGCAAATACTGCCGTAAAAATGGCATGGAAATTAGGCGATTTGTTGTGGACAAAATACGATGAACTTTGGTAAAAAAATAATCTTATGGAAAAACTATCTTTTTTTATATTGATG
>CALAVA010000002.1 GCA_937892025.1 uncultured Bacteroidales bacterium | reverse complement strand
TGATAATATAGAAATTTCATTATTAGAAAAGATACTATTATGTGGAGCTACAGGATTAATGATTAAATCCATACCATAAGCCGATGTGGTGGCTGTATCATACATATAGAATCTATTGCCATTGATATATGATGTAGCATCAACACTAGAATATAATATGCGGTAAGAGGTGCCTGAAATTATTATTGGAGTTCCCACATTATATTGGTCTATACCATAAAAATCAGCCAATGCAGGACAATTTTTCTCCCAAACCTCATTGTTTTCAATTCTATATTCTGTTGTTATATTTGGAGAAAGTCCTATAGCCAAACCATCAATTTTTATGAATGTTGCCTCATTAACATGTATTTTATTATTAACAACATTTACAATTGTAGGTGCCATACAATATACACCATAGAAAGATGAATTTGGAGCAATTGAACTATCCGCAGTCATTTGATTGTTGCATATAGACACATTCTTGTTTTGTGAAAGATAGACAAAATAAAAATTTCTTGCAGTTCCATCTGTTCTTAAGGGCAGTTTTTTAGATGCAATCATTACATTATTTACAATTTCTATTTCATTTGTATTCTCACCCAAAATATTCAAAAAGTTGGTTGATCCAAACAAAGAATCTGCTCCGACAAAAATATTGCTATCAATAGTAACCGATGCAGAATCTACATAAAGATTAGTATAAATAGCATCATAGAAAGTATTACCTTTGATATTTATTGTACTATTCTTTCCATTCAAATACATACCATGATATGCCCCATGTATTTCATTGTTGTAAATTCTCAAATCTTTTACATTTGTAGCCATAGGAATACAAATACAGCCATTGCCACCTGTTAAATTAGCGGTTTTGTTTGCCGTATTTTTAAGAATACAATTGCTGATTTCAATATCTTGGCAATCTGCAAAAAGATTGATAGTTCTATAAGCATTTGATGGGGAAGTAAAAGACAAGTTAGAAAATGTTAAGTGTTCCACATCCCCTATATTTGTTTGTCCGCTTATTACAACATCTGTAGCATTACCTGTATGAGAGGTTATAATGACACGATTAACACTATCTGCCCCTATTATTGGAGTATTGATAGTAACAGCAGGTTCTATAGCATTATTCAACTCTATCACTACAGACGAGTCAATACCACATTCTGTCAATGCCAAAACAGCATCTGCCAAACTTTCAAAATCTGCATTTGCGTTAGTAGCGTCCACCAAATAAGTACCATGCATAGTCGGGACACAAGAATAAACGACTGTGGATATAGTATTGTTGCTTGGTCTGTCATCTGGGCTAATGCCATTTGCACTATCAACCACAACAGTGATAGTAATATAACCACTCGTTGGAATAAAACTACCAATTGTAATATCACTACTTGTCATTTTTGAGGTCAATCTACCTGTCCAGATAAAAGGAGTTTGCCATACACTATCTATTTTCCAATTGAAAACAAGATCGGTAATGGTATTAACACCGGCATTATAAATTTTCACTTTTACATCAGTGGCGACACCTGCTATAGCACCTCCACCTGTAGGAGCGGTTATTTCCACTATAGCCACATCTGTGTTAGGTGATTCTATATGATAAGCACCTTTGGCTGTGAGCGTACCTCTGTTCACACCTTCTATATCTGTATCCACACCGGTGTATGTTGGACAATTCAAATTGGTATAATCCAACAATTTTGCACTTGTGCTTGCATCTAAGAATATAGGAGAAACGCTAACAGAATGGTTGTCTGTTTGAGTTATAGCCTGCAAAGCCGACACAGAGTCTATATTAACACTATCTATGAAAGCAATATGTCCAGATGTACTATAATAATTATTGTAATCGCTATTCATTGTGGAAGCCACTTTCAAAACAAGTGGATAATCATCTACATTTGTTGATTTAAGAACCACATTGTTATTAAAGACATTTACCATATTGGGCAATAGATACTCAAAATAGATACCATAAGATTGGTTTTTTCCATCTTTCAATATGGAGTTATTAACAATGTCCATATAAGAAGTACCACTAACATCAATACCATGACCATCTTCCATAAGTATTTCATTATTTGCCACCAAACCATTCATATCATGTGCTGCATTGTTGGCATTGAATGATTTGAAATTGAAGGCAACCGCACCTTTAACAGAACTTGTTTTGTTGCCGACAATTTTTCCGTTGCAGTCTTCTACATAAATAGCAGTACTTGCCACTGGGCTAGTGGTAGAACTATTACGTTGTAAGAAACTATTGCCTTCCACTGTTAAATTGGTAACTCCCTTCAAATACATACCATAAATATCAAAATTCATGATACGGTTATTGACAAAACTTACATTGTCAGAAGCCGCAGACATATAAATGCTATAATAACCACCCGACAAATAACTATCGTGAATACGTAAATTATTGATAGTATGTATAGCGTCTATAACATCAAATTTACGGACAATATCATTTATTCCATTGAGGAACAAACCTGCCAATATACAATTGTCTATTTCTATATTATTACATGCTTTTTGTGTGGTGATAACAGATGAATAAACATAAGTGCTTTGTCCATCTCCTCTGGCAGCACTAAAAGTCAAATTTTTTAATACTACATTGTCCATACCGATAAATACGGTTCCCGTATCTTTAGCCGAAAGACCTCCATCGTCTGCACGATAAATAACAACATCAGACCTATTGCCAGAAGCGGAAATAAGGAACAAAGTATCCTGATTGGTCATACCCTTGGGGGCTTTGATTAAAGCAATGTTTTCTACATATCTTCCACTATCAAAAGCAAGGGTTATATTGCCTTGTGCACCGCAATAATCTATTCTGCTCAAGGCTGCGGCTACAGAAGTAAATTCTCTTGTTGGGCCTATATAAACAGTGTCCTTATAAATGCTAGAACAAACAAGGAATGTTTCGGCTTTCAAAGTATCGTTTGTCCGAATATTATCCATTACATTATTTGTCGTATTTATCCATACCTTTAAATAATTGTCTATACCTGCCACATAAGTAATTGTGCCAAGCGATATGGTAACAGCAGAATCTGTTGTTAAATTACCATTATAAGTATAGTTTTGTGTTACTCCGTTAAAATCCCATGTCAAATCTGCAGTTGTAATTGTTGTTAAACCTTGATTATAAAGGGTTACTTTTATATCTGATTGTGTACCCCCGAAAGAATCTGTTGACCACCCTTGTATTTCCGTCAATGCCAAATCTAAAGTATCTAAAGGTTTGTTATAGGCACCTCTTGTTGTAGTCAATAAACGCACTTGGTTGTTTATATCACTTGTAACACGAGCAGTACGTGGACAATCTAAATCGACAAAACTACTCAATGCCAAATTGATGGAAGTATCTTTATACACAGGACGTATTCTTGTTGCCTTTTCTTCAGTTGGTATGGAAGTGTTCCATGCGGCTTCTGTTGTTTTATTAGCACCAACATATCCCCAATAAGTACCACTTGTCCATTGGTTATTATTGGCTATATCGCAATAAGGAACCATAGCCGATGGCAGATAAATAGGATACATACTACTATACAATCCAACAATATTATTATTCCGAATAGTAAAGGTTGAAGTTGTATTAGAATGTACCTGAATACCTCTTACTCCACTTGTCCCCATCATAAATATAGAATTGTTGATAAAATCTATATGACATTCATTGGTATTGGTACTCATAGCATTATCTGTTGTTGTAGAGTAGATTGCCACTTCATTATTGGCCACCAATATAGGTGTATTGGCTTTACCTAATTGTCCCAAATTGATACCCTCTGCTCTGCCTGAAGATAAACTTTGTATGTGATTGTTGCAAATTTCACCATAATCACCATACACACAATGGATACCATACCATGGATTAGCATGGGCTGTGCGTGCTATATTTTTATTGCCACGAACATACGGATTTGCATAATATAGATATATGGCTTGCCCATAAATATTTGTTATTTCATTACTATCTATATACACCAAACCATAATCTGTTGCTGTCCCTCCATTAATATAAAGTCCATAATAACCAAAACTAATTTCATTGTGGTCTATGCGAACATTGGTTAACACCCCTGTATTAGTTGCCTTACGAATAGCACCCTGCCAAGTAGAAGTCGTAACAGAAGCTGTGTCCTTCGCAAGTAGTTTACAATAACTAATATTGATATTGCTTGCTGAACCATTAAATCTTATTGGACCTGAAGTCGGATAGACTTTGCCAAATTTTGTACTATTCCCATCTATTGTCAAATATTTTAAAGTAATATTATGACTATTGTTAAAGATAACCCCTGCAACATTGCCAGTAGCTAAATTTGGTCTCAATATAGTACTGTCTGCATTGTTGGCTGCTGAACGGATTATCAATTGATTGGTACCCCAATTGGAGCCAATGTTTGAAAAATCCCAACGCTCTTCTATCACACTATCGGTCAATGCCAATTCTATATCTCCTGATACACCACAAGAATTGAAGAAACTCAAAGCAGCGGCTACGTTAGTAAAATCATTTGTCGGTTCTGAACCTACCGTGAAAACACCTGAAATAGGATTAGCACCATTGCAACCAAATACAATTTTGGTCAATCTTGAAGTGTCATTGTTTACACCATTGGGCGTATGTACCCAAACTTTTATGGTATCATAATCTTTCGCCGTCGGCATATAGTTTCCTAAAGTTACCGTGTCCTTATCCCCTTCTACCAAATTGCCTGTCCAATTGTAATCGGGTTGTTGTACCCCATTGACAGACCAACTTATTACAGCAGATGTCAAATTGTTCAAACCTAAATTTTGTATCATCGCCTGTACGGGAGTTGCTCCACCCATCACATAATCAGGAGTGATATTGTTCAACAATACATCATTGCTATCCAAATCAAAACTCAAACGTAACAAAGGCACATAAGTTGATGACGTATTGTTTACAGATGTCATTGCAGTATTATTATATCCATATCTTGTACGACCGGAAAGTGTTGAGGATAATCTCAACCAGTTGGTTGTGGTATGGGTTGGATTTTGAGTTACCGCTGTCGTTATAATTAAATTAGAATCTTTATTAAAATTAAACGGTGTATCCAAATATAAATCTACCCAACCTATTTTTGTCGTTATCGGACCTGACCATACCAAAGTGGCTCCTGAAGCAGAGGGGTCTGCGTAGTTTCCCGTAGGAACAGTTGTCGCTGTGGTAGATTGCATCCACACATAAACACTGTCAGTCAATGTGTTGGCTGTAGAACATTTCCATGCCAAGTGAGTTATTGTGCCACTTCGCAATTCTGAACCCAAATACAAAACCCTTGACCAACTATAAGTATAATAATCATAATAAGGAGCATACGCTGTGTAAACCGTAGAAACGGTATCTTTCCAATAGAAATGTTTGCCCTCTCGTCCCACTATTAGATAAGAAGAATCGCTGGACATATTGCCATAGGCATCATAACCTATTACCTTATAATCTACTCGGGTACCCGTTAAATAAGGACCTACTTGAGCCATATAGGTTGTCCCTGAAGAAACTGTCAAAGTTGCCGAATCATAACGAACTGTACCCTCATAACTGATTGTCAATTGTACTTTCGGAACCAACATCGCCGCAGGAGTATTGCTCTCCAATTTTACATATATTGGAAATGGACCATTGTATATCTGGCGACCTCGCGTTGAAGCAGAGGTTATCTCTACCGTAGGCGGATTTACAATATGAGCAGATACGTCTATCTTAAAATTATCCAACAACCAGCCGTAAGCAAAGTTCGTTCCCGTTACATTCCCTTTCTTAATAATAAAACGAAATTGAGCACGCTCATAACCTACTTGGTTTGTCATATCAAAAGACTCGGACTGCCACCACGAATCGGTGGGTTGAGAAAGATTGTTCGTGCTATCCCAAATGTCATAACTTGAGGCACTAAACAGACCATCGTAAAATTTCCCTGAACCCGTATAAGATGAAGTCGGAATCACTTTCCACGCTCCCGCTTGACCCATCTGGTCCACACGATACTCTATCCGAGCCACATCTGAAGAAGGAACCTTACAAATGTGGTCAAAACTCAAACGCACATTCTCATAGTTCGAAAAATCATAAACAGGACTCGTCAGAATGATGGAGTCGCCACCTGAAGTCGGAATGGTTCCCCTATAAGAGTTTGGAGTAGAAACACTGTACGCACTCTCTGAAGACCAACCTGAATTGGACAAATTCGTCGCGGTAAAAGTTACCGTCCCGTCAAAGTTTTCTGTTACCAAATTGGTAACTTGGGCTCCTGCCTGCTGCAGAATCAAAAATATTCCGCATAAAAATAAACAAAACTTTTTCATTTTTTTGTGTGTATTTTTTTTGTTATGCCTACTCTATTCCAGATTTTCGGCAACCTCTGCGTTTTTATTCGTCTATTATTCAATTATTTATTCCATGAAAACATTTCTATTGCATTCTGCAAAAATACTAATTTTTTTCTTTTGCAAACCACCAATAATCTCAAATTATTTTACCCAAAAAAGATTGCTTTTTCATGAATAAGGTTGATAATACCAAGAAATGGTGGCAGAATGTACATTCTGCCACCATTTCTATAGTCTTCATAGCTATTATTGTTTTACAATTTTATAGGTTAAACAATTATTGGGCAGGTTTACTTTTAAAATATAAATTCCTTTGGCGAACTCACTGATATCAAAAGCAATTTCTTGACCTGAAAAAGCGGTTCGATAAACAACTTTTCCTGATATATCCACAAATTCCGCCACGGCATTTTCCAAATTTTCCGTTGCTTGAAAATGCACAATATTTTGTGCAGGATTAGGATACACCAATGTTTTAAACGTTTCTTTATCATCTATTCCTAATACAGTTTTGATGGTAAAAGCATATAGATTGGAATAATTTCCATCTGATATGGTGTACCATGTAGAAGAAGAGGACTCTTTGTACGCACCTCGCACATAATAAGTTCCATCGGAAAGTGAAAGTCCAGTAGTATTATTGATAGTAAAAAACGTATAATGTTTTCCTTCTAACTCTATTGCTTTGGAGCCAACTTCCCCTACTATAGTAGTCTTATTTGCGTTTAGAACATCATAGCGAAAAGTTCCATTAAAAGTTCCCGTTCCAAAATTGGCAATAGTATCTCTCAAAAAGAACGCTGTATTTTTCGGCATCGTCTGTGTTGTGTTTACAATTAAGTTTGACCCTGACTGAGCCAACAACATACGTCCATAGTGCCTTAAATCTATATCAGATGGAGGAGCTATAGTTACAATTTTTTGGTTTGTATTAAAACCACCACCCGTGCCACCACCGGTACCCAACGCAGGTGGATTAAGAGCAGATATTAAATAATAGTTATCAGAATTTCCTGACCACCCCCAATTGAAATGGAAATAATCGCTACTATTATAACCATCACAAACAAAAGCATGACCACTACTTGAACTTTGACCGGCATACAAAATAGGTCGTCCTGCATCTAATTCTCCTTTCAATATTGTTTTCCAATTGTTGTCAGAATAAGAATTTCTATAATAACCTACTGTATTATAGCCGAAATATTTATTTAGAGCCGTTGCCGCATCTATATAACCATTATTAATATAAGTTTCAGGCAATATCGTATAAGCCCCGCTCCCCCCTTCAGCACTTGTTTTGTAATTCATAGATACCGCCACCCCACAATGATACATCAAAGTAGCCACTGCTGTTTGGGCAGTAGTGGAAGATGAAGTTGTTACTTTGTTAGGCATAGAAGACCATTGATAAGTAGTACCAATAAAACTTGCCGACAATGTGCCATATTCTGGGTGTGTTGTCGGAATATAAGACTTAGAGCCTATCCCTTTGGTAGGATAGTTCCAATATTTCATAATTTGAGCCATCGCCGTAGCCACGCAGCCCGTAGGAGCTTTTGTTTTTTCCTTCTCAAACACGGGGCAGTAATTGTTGTAAGGCGCATTCTGCCCCCACTTAGTGGTCATCATGGGTGCTACAGCCGTATAGGTTGTAGCTGCACGACGAGGCGCATTCTCCTTAACGGCTTTCTCCATGCTACGCTGCACAGCTTCGAACCACCATTTCACATTTGCTGGTGCCGTCTCAATATCGAAATTTCCCACACCGTATGCTAATACTTCTGGGAAACGGTCGTCACGGCTTACGATAGTGAAACTGCTCCCGTCATTATAGACTTCAAGAGTCGGCTTGCTCAGAGTAGCCTTGGCTTTGTTGGCATTCAATGTTTTCACAGCAGCCTGTCGCATCTTTGCCATTGGACGTTCTGTGGCTGACAATGTCAGTGTGACCGTCAGGAGGAGTAATGAGAGTAAATACTTTTTCATAGACTTTCAATTGTTTGTTGAGGTTTACTTAAAAGTGAAAGAAAGTTGTGCGAGGGTGTGCCCCAGCACAACTTTCTTGTTATTAGTTAGTCGGGTGAATTACTTTGTGAGAGCAAAAGGATTCAACAGACGTTCAGTCTTGACATTTTTCTTCGTGCCATTTCCGAAACGGGTGATTTTTTTGCCTACGGTCATCTTCTTTGGCTTAGTAGGATTTCCTTTGAATGAGGTATTCTTTGCCATTGACGACTTGCGACTTGCAGAGGAATCCCATGTAACAACCATAGTTTCTTCACCTGGCCAGTAATAACCTGTGTCCTGAGAGAAGACAGCCAAAGAGAATGTAAATGTTTTGCTATCAGGATCATATACACAAGGATAATCATCATAAGTCATTGAATAGCCAAAGAAATTATACAGATAAACCATATCACTCACATACATCTTACCATTTGATTCAGATATATAGCCTGTGAAAGAAATTGGGAGAGTGCATTCATTGGTTTCTTTATCCCATGTGAACAACAATTCACCACCATAACCCCAATCAGCGACCTTATATGTATCTGGCTTATCGTCGCGCTGATAAATATCATAAGGTCCATCCGTTACTGGATACTCCGTGTCAGTAGCCTCATCATAATCCGTAAAATATGCCGTATAGGTATACATACCTGTTCCAACCTTTGTCCATGTGATGAACTGGAGAACTTCCTCTGCTGAACCATACTCTGTAAAGTTACCCTCCTTGTCGGGATAGGTCTGGAAGGCGATCTTTAGAGTAATGACATTCTCCGTGAAGGTAGAGGCAGCAGGAGAAATAATAGCATAGACCTCACTACCAACGGCCTTCATACCAGTATTCTGATATTTCAAGTCCTCAGGCAAGGTAACCTCACCCTTTTCGTTTACCGCAAAGTAAATATCGTATCCGTCAGCATATGGGCTAGCAATCTTATAGGCTGTACCATATTCAGCAGCAAAGCGCTCATCACACTTTCCTTCCTTGTTGATGCAAGTACCCTTGTAAAGAGCAACGCTCTCTGTCTGAGTCTTCAACTGACCAGAAACCAGCATATAGTTACTGTTTACTAACTCCCAAGAGAAATCTTCATCAGAAGTCATATCAGCATTGTGTAAATCAAGGTCTGGATTGATAACGAAAGATGTAAGTCCTGCAGGATTAGATCCATACAAAGCGCCGCTATTATAGTCAACCTCGCCAATAAGCAGGGCTCCAATAGGGAAGGTAATCTTGCCGTTCTCATATTTTCCAAAGTCAGCGTCAGTTAATTCGTCTGCTCTGTCTTGCTTGATTCTCAATCCAACTAATGAATGTACCAAGATATGACCAGAACCGACATCTAGATTTGATTCAAAAAGTTCTGGAATATATACATGTTCAGGGTCTGTCGCATCAATATATAAGTAAGTTGTCATTGATAGGTCAGAATAGTATCCTTCCATGTAATCGTTATATAGATTAACAACACGGAAGTATCCCTTTAAATCATCACGTTCTTGCATTTTAACAGGATACTGTTCATTTCCAACACCATAGAAGCCTGTGATGATATCATCTGTATACATCACCATACCCTCAACTTTTTCAGTCTTTGCAGCATCTTTGTAGTAGAAACCTACATCGTTCCATTTCACACGAGTTACCTCAATGGTATAAATTGCACCTGAAGAGTACTTTGATACGATGTTGGGGTCATTCGACATGATAGAAAGTTTATAGGGTTTTCCTACTTCGGCCTTCGGGAAAGACACAGTGAGCTCTGCCTCAGAAGCACCATCAGCAAATACGGCCTGCCCTACGCTAAACACATCATTAGTGTTCTCCTTAATCTCAAAGGGAACGGTAAGGGCACCTTGCGTATTACGGCGTGAAACCTTAACAGTAACCTCCGTAGGATCAGCTGGATCGAGTTCCAGCGTGGAATCGGTAATCTCGAAGTAGATATTGGCATAGCCGTCAGAAGCATCCCAAGTACCACGTCCGTCGTATTTGTAACTGTCGGAGCAGGATGCAACGAGCGTTGCTACCATACCAACCAGTGCCAAATAGGTATATTTAAATAATTTCTTCATAATTCTTACTTTTTTAGCTATTCATTTTTACTTTGTAGCGAACTGACCGATTGGCGTAGGACCCACCACGATGTTAGAGGGGTCAGGATTGTTCTTACCAGTAAGAGCCATATTTGACTGTACCTCATCATTAGGAATCATCAGTGTCCATGAAGGCTTACCACCCTTACAGTTAATCTTGAAGTCGTCGGTAGGAGCATTAGTACCCTCGTAGTTACGAATCACATCAGGTAGCAGACGCTTGGCTGATGGGAATGCCCATCCCTCGCCCCAAGACTCAATACGCATCTGGTCGAGTACTTCTAACTGGAATGAACGCAGGTCTGAAGCCTTGCAGCTATAAGCTGGGTCACGATAGTTCTTCATAAAGCTGTTCAGAAGAGAAACACCTGCACTGACACCCTGAGAAGCACCTACAGCCTCAGCCTCGATGAGATAAAGTTCCTCGATACGCATTACAGGGACATCAGCAATACCACCAATCGTATAGGTCTCGTAGTCGCCACCCAGACAGCGGAACTTGATAGATGTATAGTTGGCTGCAGCATTAATCCAGTCCTTGTCACGGCAAGTCTTGTAGTCATAGTAGTCATACTTCTTGGGATCCAAGAACCAATGCTTACGATAGTCAGTATCTGTCATGTGGTCATACAGTGAGCGGTCGATGACAAACTGAGTCAGAGAGTTGTAACCCCAGTCAGCCTCAGCAGATACCCAACCAGTGTAGTTACAGAGGTTACCCATATTCTCAGCATCATAGTGGATGTACCACAGCCAGCCGGCAGTAGCCTTTGAGAAGGCTGACTCAGGATCTTCCAGCTCAGTCTTGGTCATTGGTTTTGCATTGTAAAGTTTGTTGTTGGTAGCTTCGTCAATACCCTTACGTGCATATTCAGCAGCCTTATCGTACTTTCCATCGAGCAGAGTTTCTTTTTTCGGTTCGAAAAACACATAATTTTCTTTGCAATTATTCATAACTA
>CALAVA010000001.1 GCA_937892025.1 uncultured Bacteroidales bacterium | reverse complement strand
TTTTTGATGGGAGCAACTTCTGATGATGACCTCGCCAATGACAACGAAATGCCACGACATAGTGTAACGCTATCAGATTTTTATATCTGTAAGTATGAGGTTACGCAAGAGTTGTGGCAGGCTGTTATGGGCAGCACCCCAAACGGAGGTTGGACAGACCAATATGGCAAAGGTGATAAATATCCTGCGTATAAAATATCATGGAATGATTGTGATACTTTTTTACAAAAATTGAATGCCAAGACAGGCTTAAACTTTCGTTTGCCTACGGAGGCGGAATGGGAATATGCTGCAAGGGGTGGCAATAAGAGCAAAGGCTATACATACGCGGGTAGCAATACCATAGGTGATGTTGCATGGTATAAAAGCAATAGCAGTAGTAAGACACATGAAGTTATGCAGAAACAGGCGAATGAATTGGGCTTGTATGATATGAGTGGCAATGTATGGGAATGGTGCAGTGATTGGTATAGTAGCACTTATTACAGCGAAAGTGACAATAGCACGGCTCCTAAGGGTCCTTCGTCGGGGACTTACCGCGTTTATCGGGGTGGTGCTTGGAGCTCCTATGCGTGGTACTGCCGTGTTGCTTATCGTAACTACTACACTCCCAACTTTCGCAACTACAATCTCGGTTTCCGTGTTGTGCTTCAATAGGTTTATTGCAAAATGTCCCTGCTAAAAAATCCGCTCGGTAGCCAATCGGTGGACGTATAGTCACCGTAAAACGGCCCCGAGCAAGACATAGATAAATAAACAATTCTAAATGCAACAAATAAATGCAACTTTTTACACAAGTCTGAATGACATTTTTTTCAGCAAGGGAAGAGAAAAAATTATCTCCCCTTGCACAGATGGAAGATATGTATATCAAGGACAGACAACAATTTGAAATAAAGGTCAAAATGGTGTCTTTTTGCTTGATAGGTGTGTAAGGTGCTAAAAAATAAATTTTGTTTGTCCTTGTCTGTTATTTCAAAAAAATAATATACATTTGCAGAAAATAAGATAGAATAGAAATGGATATGTATGGGCAGAATGAAGGTCTTGAAAAAGAAGTGAAAAAATACAAGCGATTGTCCATTGTTTTGGCAATTCTTGTTGTTATATTGGCATGTGTTTCCATTTATGCATTGACACATGTGAGAGAATATGCTGTTACTGTTAAAGAATCAGAATCCACCCAGATGGAGTTGCAAAGGGAATTGGATTCTATTTTACGAGAGTATGAAACCATGAAAAATGAATATGGTGAAATTAACGAGGCTCTTGCCGAAAAAGATAGTGCTATTTTAGCCCAAGCAGCAGAAATTGAACGCTTGATAAACAGTCAGGCAGACTATCGCCGTATTAAGAAAAAATTAGAATTGTTACAAAATCAAGGGAAAGAATATGTTAAATTGTTGGATTCTCTCTATGTCGTTAATGCTCAATTAACTAATGAAAACAAAGGATTAGTTCGTGAACTTGGACAAATTAATCAAGAAAAAGAATCGTTGAAGCAAGAACGAGAGAGTCTGCAACAACAAGTAAATATTGCAGCCAAAATTAAAGCATATAATGTTTCATTGAAGGCTTATACCAACAAAGATGTTGAAACAGATAAAGCCAAACGTGTGAAAAAACTAAAAACCCATTTCCTTTTAGGAGAAAACAATCTTGCCGAGGTTGGTAATATGAATGTCTATGCTCGTATTTCATTGCCAGACGGTCGGGTCTTGGCTATTGGAAATGAAGATGCTTATAGCTTTTTCAATGAAGGAAAACGTTTGCAATATACAGTAAAAGAAGTGGTTTATTATGAAAAAACTTCCAAACAACTTACATTGAGTTGGGCGTTAAAACCAGATGATGCTGCCGTTGCAGGCACTTATCATGTACAACTTTTTACCGATGAAGATTTTATCGGAGAGGCTAGTTTAACTTTAAAATAATTAACAAAAATATAAAAATATGGCTTTAGAAATTTTAGACAGTACTTGGGAAAATCTAATAGCAGGGGAAACTCCTATCGTTATGGATTTTTGGGCAGAATGGTGTGGTCCTTGTCGGGCTATCGCTCCAATTGTAGAAGAAATTGCTCACAAATATGAAGGTAAGGTAATTATAGGAAAAGTCAATGTTGATGACAATCCTAATATTACGATGAATTTTGGCATTAAAAACATTCCAACTCTTATTTTTATGAAAGGAGGAGAAATTGTTGATAAACATGTCGGTGCTATCCGTAAGGAAGATTTAGAAGAAAAAGTACAGAAATTGTTATAATTTCAACTTGTAATTGTATGAATAAAACGAAGAAAATATTCTTCGTTTTATTATTTATAAAAAACATATTTGTTTCAAAATGAACAAAATAAAGTCCCTATTATTAACTTTTGTTCTGCTTGTTGTGGTAAAAATGACTTTTGCCCAATTTGTTGAACCCGTAAAATGGGCATGTGTGGTCAAAGACAATCCCAACAACATGGCAACAATTACTATTACTGCTACAGTTGATAGGGGCTGGCATTTGTATTCCCAATACAATACGCAGGGTTTATCGCAACCAACCGTGTTCGTTTTTGCTCCCTCCAAAGATTATCAGTTGATAGGCAAAACAAAAGAGCCTATATACATAGAGCAATCTAATGAATTTGGTACAGATAGGTATTTTGATACGTCTGTGGTGGTGTTCACTCAAAAAATAAAGAACTTAACAGACAAAGATATTGTTGTGCCGATAGAAATAGACGCTCAAGCGTGTGCAGAAGGCAAATGTGTGTTAGCAGGAGCCTCTCTATCGGCAAAAATAAAAGGACTTGCATCTGCAACAACAAGGGTGGATAGTGTCGCCACAAAATCAATAGATTCAACAGACTCTATAGCTTATCAATCGTATGATATTGATACAAATGAATATGATGAACTTTTGGCAATAGACAAAACCACAACGACATCGTCTTTGCCAGAAAAGTCGATGATGTGGGTGTTTTGGATTTCGTTTTTGGCAGGTTTGCTTGCCTTGATAACACCTTGTGTTTTTCCAATGATACCTATGACTGTCAGTTTTTTTATCAAAGAACAAAAACAAGGTTTAAAAAAAGCCTTTTTCTTCGGTTTATCTATCGTCTTTATTTTTGCTGTTTTGGGCTTAATATTGACATTGTTGTTGGGTAAAGATGCGATGTATATTATTAGTACGCATTGGCTACCCAATCTTTTGTTCTTTATAATATTTATGCTGTTTGCTTTTTCGTTTTTTGGTTTGTTTGAGATAACTTTGCCGAGTTCATGGATAAATCGTTCAGATAAAAAATCAACTCAAGGAGGTTATTTGGGAACATTTTTTGTTGCCTTGACCACGGTTTTGGTCTCTTTTTCGTGTACGGGTCCTATTTTGGGCTCAGCATTGATAGAAATGGCTTCAGGAACAAGCAATTCTATGGTGTTCTTTGTCTCTTTGTTGGGTTTTGCTATCGGTTTTGCCTTGCCGTTTACTATATTGGCTATCTTCCCTTCTGTTTTGAAAAATTTAAAATCAGGTTCATGGCTTAATACGGTAAAAATTGTCTTTGGATTTTTAGAAATAGCCTTAGGACTTAAATTTCTTTCTATAGCAGATTTAAGTGCAGGTTGGGGAATTTTAGACCGAGAAACTTTTTTGGCATTGTGGATAGTCATTTTTTCATTGTTGGGTTTTTATCTTTTGGGAAAATTGCGATTCAAAGGAGATAAACCCCTTGAACATATTGGAGTTGTACGCCTATTTTTAGCCATTATTACTTTTGCTTTTGTGGTGTATATGTTTCCCGGATTGTGGGGTGCCCCCTTAAAAGCCATCTCGGGCTATGTGCCACCCAAAACAACACAAGATTTTGATGTGGAAAAACTAATCCTTGACCATCAAATATCGGCAACTAATGCAGAAAAATTGCCTATGGACAGAAAATATGCTGATAAATTACATTTTCCTGTCGGCTTTGACGGCTTTTTTGATTTGGAAGAAGCAAAAGCATACGCAAAAAAAGTTAATAAGCCTATTTTTATTGATTTTACAGGAAAAACTTGTGCCAATTGTCGAGAAATGGAAACTTATGTCTGGACACATCCTTCTGTAAAGACTTTGTTACAGAATGAATTTGTTATGGTCGCTTTGTTCGCTGATGTGAATACTATTCAATTAGAAGAAAAAGATTGGCAGACATTGGCAGATGGAACTATTGTTAAAACATTGGGCAAGAAAAATTTGCAATATCAAATTTCTCAATACAAAATGAATGCCCAACCTTATTATGTATTGATAAATGCAGATGGAACTATGCTAACCAAACAAGCGAAGGCATACGATGAATATTTTCTTTTGACACGCTATACAGCAGGTATTGTTTTGACGGGAACGGAAATAAAATCTATTAGAGCAGGAAAAGCAAGTTTTACAGATGCTTATTGCTCTTTTTCTAATGGTGAATTGTGGTTGCATAATTTGCATATAAGCCATTATTTGGCAGGAAGTTATAATAATCATGAACCCAAAAGGGATAGAAAATTGTTGCTCACCAAACGGGAATTGAGAAAAATTCAATCAAAGTTAAACGAAAAAGGTTTTACTGTTGTCCCTATTTTATTGTATATCAATGAAAATGGCTATGCAAAAGTGGATATTGCCATCGCAAGAGGCAAAAAAATGTATGATAAGAGAGAAGCAATAGAAAAACGTGATAATTTACGAGCAATAAATAGAGAATTTTGATTTTAACATATAAGAAATAAAAAGCATGGAATCTACACAAAATGTTCTTGTTATTGGTGGGGGCAGTTGGGCTACTGCTATTGTAAAAATCTTGACAAATAATTTGCCTTGTGTGTATTGGTGGGTTAGAGAACCCGAAATAAAAGAAGGCGTAGAACAACACGGACGCAATCCTCTTTATTTGAGTACTGCACTTTTAAATACGCAAAAGATAAGAATTTTTACTTCTTTAAAAGAAGTGCTTGCAATGGTGGATACTATTATTTTAGTGGTTCCTTCTGCTTATGTTCATCTGACAATGAAAGAATTGTCTATTGAAGATTTAGCAAATAAAAATATCGTTTCTGCCATAAAAGGTATTGTGCCAGACACGATGGAAACAATCACTTCTTATATGGAAAATCAATTTCATGTATCTCAAAACAATATGTGTGTTGTCTGTGGACCCTCTCATGCAGAAGAAATTGCAAGTGATAAATTAACCTATCTGACTGCCGGAAGTCCCAATGCTGAATTAGCAGAATATGTGGCTCATTTGTTCGCTTGTGATTATGTGCGGGTAAAGGCATCGCCAGATATGAAAGGAATAGAATTTTCTGTCGTTTTGAAAAATATTTATGCTTTGGCCGGCGGTATCTTTCGCGGAGCAGGCTATGGAGACAATTTATTAGCCCTTTTTAATGCCAATTGCATTAACGAAATGATACATTTTCTTAGCATTGTCGTCCCTAATGGACAAAGAGAATTTTGCTCGGCTTCTTATTTGGGTGATTTTTTGGTTACCGCTTATTCACAATATAGCCGAAATCGTTCTTTTGGAATGATGATAGGACGCGGATATTCGGTAAAATCAGCACAATTGGAAGTAAAAATGATTTCGGAAGGTTATTATGCGTCTAAATGTATTCATGAAATAAAAAAGAATTATCCTATCAATACACCTATTGCTGAAGCCGTATATAATATCTTGTACGAACAGGCTCCTATAAGGATAACTCTGTCTAATTTGCTTAATATTATGAAATAAAAAACTAATTTATTGATGACAAAGTCGTTTAAGTTTGAAGGAGAAACCTTGCCTTTTCGTGCAGATTTGGAAACATTGAAAATAAAATTGAATGAAACCAAACGACTTATAAATAATTATCAAGAAATAGTAAGTGTTTTGGATAGCGATGCCTATATGGCTCGAGGAAATGGTTTTTGTGAAACCATATATAGTGAAGATTTTCTTGAAGAACGAATTGTAGACCTTACATTAAAAGCAGAGCAACTTGAAAAATGGATTAGAGATTTTTGATATCAAATATCACAAGTAGATTGTTTTTGCTAAACTTTTTCCTTGATGTTTATACATAAATAATATTCTCTTCAGATAGCAATGCTTTGCCCTCATAACGAAGCATGAGTTGCACAATGGTTAAAACGTCTTTTTCGCAATAGGTTTTTATTCTATTGAGGTCATGAGTAGTCCAATAAACCTCATGCACTTGACTTCCATCTATATCATCTTTGGGAGATGGAATGTCAAAAATCGCTGAAAGTAAATCTAAAGAAGTAAAATGTTTATAATCTCCAAATTTCCACAATTCCATAGTGTCCAAATAATTTGTTTCCCACGGCTTTTTGCCCTGTGAATTTAGAATGGACGGTATTTTAATTCCATGGATTAACATTCTACGACATAAATAAGGAAAATCAAATTCTTTTCCATTATGTGCACAAAGATAAAACTTTGAGTTGTCAAAATAGGTTTGCAATAAATTGGCAAAGTCTTGTAACAATATATGTTCTTCTTCATTAACAAATGAGGTAATGCGAAGTTGGTCATTTTTAAAATACGCTACAGATATGCAGATAATTTTTCCAAATTCTGCAAAGATTCCTGCTTTTTGCTCAAAAAAATCAGACGGCTTGTTCTCATTGTCTTTGATAATGAATTGCTGTGATTTTTTATCCCACAAATGTTGCATGCGTTCAGATAGTTGTTCATATTTATGGGTTATGCCAACGGTTTCTATGTCTAAATAAAGAATGTTTTTTAAATTCATATTATATTGATAATCAGTTGTTATTGTTTTATTGTTTAGTGAAAAATATCCCCTCGTAAAGTTCTATATCGTTTTCTGGCTTCGATAGCAAAAATACTATCAGGATATTCAGTTACAAGCCTTTGGTATAATTGCATTGCCGTAAGATTATCTTTAAGGAAAAATTCTTGCAAATAAGCTCTTTCAAACAAAGCATCATCGGTCAATAAATCAAAAGGGAAAGTGCTTATCAGTTCGTTATACAAACTATCTGCTAAATGATAGTCAGCGGTTGCCATTGCAATTTTGGCTTTTTGAAATAAAATATCGTCATTTAGCAAAGAATAGTCTGTTTCCATAGTGATACTATCTAAATAAACAAGAGCATCTTGTGGGCGATGATGTTCGACAAAAAAAAGAGCGGTAAAAAATAGTTGCAAGGCTTTGTTGATAGAGTCATTTTCTAATTTGTTGTCTGTAATCAACAAAGACAAATACATAGCATCGTTGGCAATGTATTTTGAAGTAGCCGCCCGCAAAACATCAAGTTGGGCTTCTGCCCATTCTATTTCACCCATTAAAAGAGACAATTTGGCATTGCTGAGTTTGGCTTTGTGTGCCAAGGTGTCGTTGGGCATTGCTTTTTCTACTTGAGAATATAATAAGGTTGCTTCCCAAACATCTTTTTGCAACACTTTAATGTCCGCTAAATCTATTTTTAAAATTGCTCTTTCTTTTTCACCAATTTTTCCATGATTTACTTGTTGAGACAACATTTCGTTGGCGGTCTCTAATTCGTTTAAATAGACAGATTTTAGCAATATCCATTGTCGAAATAATTGCAAATTTTTATTAGAAACTGCATGTTGGGAAAAATATTGCCGAAGGTCCTTATCTGCTTTTTCTGCCATGGCAATTTTTTCTTTAGGGTTTTGTTCTATTGATTGAATGAGAACAAGCAATCTTTTTTGTTGTGCTTCATCAAAAAACATTGTGGTTTCTCCAAGAGAGATGATATGTTCGTAAGCGTCTTTAGCTGTTGAAAAATCTTTGCTTTCAAAAGCATAATCAGCAATTTGCATAACCTTGATACCATTCATTTTATATCTTTTATCAAATGCTTTGGCTTGTTTGAGAGCAAAAGAAAAGTCTTTTTCTTGTACGGCATACCATATCATCAAATTAGAAAATGCTTTGTTCTCCGGATATTTATTGATGGATTTGAGCAGATTGGTGCGAAGAATGTTTCTTTTTGTATAATTTTCATCATTTAGCCACCATGTGAGTAAAACTGCCTCTACCTCAGACAATTTTTCTTCATTAAACTGCAATAAAAGCAAATGTTCTTGTATCGCCTTTTCATATTGATTTTCAGATTGGTATTTTAATGCTAATTCTAATGCATAACTATCTTCATGTCCAGATAATTTTCTGCCTTGCAAATAGGTTTTTATGGCATAATCATTTAAATGATAGGAAGAAAAAAGATTGGCAACTTCTACAATATCACTCTGTTCAAGGTTGTTGATAATATTTTCATATTGTTTTTTTGCTTTGTTATTATCACTTTGCAAATCCAAAAGATGTCCGAAATCAATTTGGTATTTGTATGTTTTGGGGTGCAATTTGATTTGTTTTTTGATAAGTTTTTCAGCGTCTTTCCATTGCGAAAGATGTATCAATGATTGTAGATAATAATCATAGTTGGTCATTGTTGGTGAGGTGTTGTATAGTTTTTCGAACAAAAGGCAGGCTTTTTCATATTCTTGATTGTTAAAATATTCAAAAGCCAATTTTTGCTCATTGTCTGTTTGTTGTGCTATTGCTTTTCCAAAAAGAGTGAGCAAAAGGAAACAAAAAATCCATTTGTTATTGAAAAACATATTTTTCGTATATCAACTATATTTACACCATTTTTTCGGCTTGCACCCATTGGTCAAACTCTTCTGGGCTTAGCAATTTCAGTTCTATTGCAGCAGTTTTGAGTGTCAAGTTGTTGGCAAAAGCATATTGGGCAATTTTTGCCGCATTATAATAACCGATATGTGGATTTAATGCTGTTACTAACATCAATGAGTTTTGCAAGTGTTTGTTTATATTTTCTTTGTTGGCTTCTATTCCTGCTATGCAATTTTTGTTGAAACTATTGCAACATTCTGCCAACAATTCTGCGGATTGTAAAGCATTGTATGCTATGACAGGCATAAAAACATTGAGTTGAAGATGTCCTTGCATAGCAGCGAAGGATATGGTTGTATCATTGCCGACAATTTGAGCACAAACCATAGTCATGGCTTCACATTGTGTCGGATTTACTTTGCCGGGCATAATAGAAGAACCCGGTTCATTTTGTGGAATATTCAGTTCGCCCAATCCACAACGTGGACCGGAAGACAACAAACGAATATCATTGGCAATTTTCGTTAAAGAAATGGCAATTTGTTTCAATGCGGAAGATGTTTCCACAAACGCGTCATGCGTAGCCATACCTTCATATTTATTGTTTGCCACATAAAATTGATGTCCAGAAAATTGATTGATATAATCCACTACTAATTTGTCATATCCTTTTGGGGTATTCAAACCCGTGCCAACCGCAGTTCCGCCAATAGGCAATTGTTGCAAATGAACTAATGAATTTTTCAAGGCTTTAATGCCAAAGTCCAATTGAGATTCGTAGGCAGAAAATTCATCTCCCAAACGCAATGGAGTGGCGTCCATAAGATGAGTACGACCAATTTTGACGATATGGGAAAAATCTTGTTTTTTCTTCGCAAATGAATGTTTTAATTGTTCCAAAGCAGGAATTGTCCGTTCAACTATCATTTTATAGAAAGCAATTCTCATAGCCGTAGGAAAAACATCGTTGGTAGATTGAGATTTGTTTACATCATCGTTGGCAGAAATATATTTAGTTGTATTATGTAATTCCCCACCATGCAATATTTCTGCACGATTGGAAATCACTTCGTTAACATTCATATTTGTTTGCGTGCCAGAGCCTGTTTGCCACACCAATAAAGGAAAATCTTCAGTGTATTTTCCTTCAATAATATCATCACAAACTTGAGCAATCAATTCTTTTTTGTCTTCTGGCAATGTCCCTAATTGGGTATTGGCAAAAGCGGCTGCTTTTTTTACTACTGCCAAAGCCTTTATCAGTTGTTGGGGCATACGGATATCTCCAATGCGAAAGTTGTTAAGAGAACGTTGTGTTTGAGCACCCCAAAACACATTGTCATCAACTTCTACATTTCCCATTGTGTCTTTTTCTATTCTCATAATTCGTTATTTAAGAAATAAGATTTTACCTGCTTTTTTGTATTTCAGTTTGTCGCCTGCTGCCACAAAAACGAAATAAACTCCAGAAGATGCTTTTGTGCCGTCAAAACGTCTGCCGTCCCAAACGGCAGTGCCTCCGTTGGAACTTGTCCGATACACTAAATTGCCTTGAGCATCGGTAATTTTTACTTCTGCATTTTCCATTAATCCTGATATGGAAATATAACTATCAAAAGAAGGTTTAACAGGATTAGGAAATATTTTTATATTGTTTAAATCTTCTTTGGGGTCTGTTGCGGTATATCTAAAAGAAACCAATCCTTGGTCGGTTCCAAAAAATACTTCACCCGTATAGCCGTCTATCACGATATCAAGCACCGTATTGGATATTAAAGGACTATTTTCTGCAGTAAAATGAAAGATTTCCGTTTTTGCATCTTCAGATAAAAGGAAAACACCCGCATTGTCTGTCGCCACCCATTTTCTATTACCTCCGTCTATGGCTATACTATGAATGTATTCCGATTTTAATACAACCTCGGCAAAAGTGTCTGTTTCTGTTATTCTATTGATTACAACAGGGTTAGGTAAAGTATATGGGTTTTCAAACAATTTGGACGGAGATGAATAATATTTGATACCTGCATCTGTTCCTATCCAAATTTTTCCATTTTTGTCTTCTCTTATCACATTAACAGTAGAAAATGTTCCATCGGCTTCATCCATATTGGTGTTTAGTTGCACCCAAGAATCGTCAGAAGCACTCAAGGGGGTTTGGTTATGATTGAATAACATAAAAGTTTTTCCTTTGTCAGTTGTAAGCCATAGCCACCCTCTTGAATCGCAGTATATAGTAGAAATTGCTGCAGCGTTCCCGTATGGCAAAGCATAAGATAGCCACGCTCCCTCTTTGGTCAGCACAGACAATGGGCGACTTACAAAATAATTTCCCATCCATAGATTTTGTTGCAAGTCAAATTCCAAAGCTGTGAGCATGGTAATATTTGGGTTTTCAGAAAATCCTTGTAATGAAGAATTTGTTTTATCGTATAATTGTACTACTTTCCCATTTTGTATTTTAATCAACCCGCCGACAAGTGCTGCAGAATAGGTTGTTGAAGTGTCGTATGGTGCTATTTTTGTGTCAATTACATCAAAAAAAACTTTGTCATCGGGAGAAGAATTGCCAATAGTAGTCCAAATGTTATTTTGCATTTGTGAACTTCTTCCATTGTTATAACTTGGAATCATCGCCGTTCCATTGCCGTGGACAACAGACAATTTGCCTTGTTTCCAATCCATTTTCCATATTCCGTCTTGAGCAGGAGATGTTAATGAAAAAAAATAGTTTTCTCCCCAACGTCCATGTACAAAGCCAAGCGTTTCTGACGCAATATACATATTGATTCCATCTTCAAGACATACCGCACTTATTGCGTTCTCGCAAACTTGTACAAAATTTTGTTGGAGTGTCTTATCAGAAGTTAAAGAACATACTTTCAATCCCCAATGTGTAAAAAAATAGATTCTTTTTTCTTTCACTTCCATGTTTCGATAAGAAAATGTCCATGAGTCCATCGTGGGTTCTATTTTCCATTGTCCATCGGTATTAATGTACAATCTGTGAATTTGTGTGTAAACAGAATCTGTTAATATAGAATCTGTTTTTATGCAGAAAAGCACGTCGTCTATGGATTTGAGAGAAATATAAGTTTGATTGTTGTCATTTTCACATTGTTCCCATGTAGAAAAATCATTGACTTGACTATTGTTAATTGAGGTTTTATAAATATTTTTTTCTGTTAGGGCAAAAATGCTATCTTTAGCAAAAGTTAGTCCTAAAACGGGATATTGTATTTCATCTTTTTGAAAAAACCATGTGTCTTTAACAATTTTTTTCTTCATATCTAAACAAACGATACCAAATCCACATGCCAAATAAGCGTTACCATTGTAAACGGCAATCTCGTAGATTTGTTTGTCTCCAGCAATCTGTGCGTTTAGAATATCGGGGAGATTGTCTATATGTCCGTTTTCATAGATGTCAATATTGGCATTATTATAAGCAATGATAAGGTATTTGTCATCAACGGTTCCCATACATGCAATAGCAATGTCGTTTAATCCGTCTGATTTGCTTAATCTATGTAATTCGTTTTCTGTTAGGTTGATGTGCAATAAAGATTTTTTTGCAGCATAAAATAAATCATTACCGATTTTTTCTATTTGTTTGCCGTTGTTATAATTGAAATACATTTGCCATCCGCCTACAGCAACTGTAGTTTGGGCAAGAAGTCTGGAAAAAGACAAGAAGAATAATATAAAGATACTTGTTTTTTTCATTTTAGTAATTCGTCCAAAGAAAAACGTTTTTTTCTAAATTTTAGTATAGATTTGCCTATTGCCAAATGAGAATTTGTTTATCAATGAAATTTTTCTAAATGAATATATAATGTAAGTTCAAATAAAATATAATTATTTAATTTTAAATGTGTTGTGATTTGCAAAACTGTTGCCATGTAGAAATGACAAAATCAGTTTTTTCAGACAAAGATAAATCCATCTCCACATCAATCAAATCAAAGCCTTGTTTTTTCATACGGTTAAACCATGTTTGTTGCCGTTTGGCAAATTGTCCGATAGCAATACAAAGTTTTTCTTTCATTTGCTCTAAATCAATTTCATGATTGAGATATTGGGCAATAAATTTATATTCTAAACCATAATATTTTAATTGCTCAATACTAAGTCCTTGTTTCAACAATGTTTGCACTTCCTCAATCATTCCTTGTCTAAAACGATCTTCTAATCGTAAGGCTATGTTTTCTCTCAAATGTTTCCTATCTGCTTTTATATAAAAAATTTGTGGTTCAATGGTTCGAATATCTGAAAAAATGTGCTGTTGATAATATTTTTCAATTTCAATAGCTCTCATCAAACGATTTCTATCCTTTGTATCACTTACATTATGTAGTTTTTTCATGTTTTTCAAGATATTCACAAGGTCTTCGGTGGATTTTTCTTCCATTTGTTTTCTTAAACATTCATTTTCAGGAACATAATTTAATTGATAGCCTTTCAAAATTGCTTCTATATACATTCCTGAACCTCCGCAACAAATCGGCAATCTGTTTCTTTGGATAATGTTATCATAAGCATGAAAAAAATCTTGCTGAAACAAAAACACATTGTATTGCTCACCAGCATTGACAATATCTATTAAATGATAGGGAATTGTTTTGTCATTTATTTGATAATCAACCAAATCTTTTCCTGTCCCAATGTTCATTTCACGATATACTTGTCGAGAATCTGCACTGAGTATTTCTCCCTCAAGTTTTTCTGCCACACTCACTGCCAATTTTGTCTTTCCACAAGCGGTAGGACCAACAATGCACAACAAGGGATTATTTGGGGAGGTTTTTATATTCATAAAATTTTCTCAGAATCATTTGCTCTATATCCACTTCTGTTGCTGTTGCTAAAGTATAATATGAAAAAGAACAATAGAACATAAAATCATCAACTTCAACACCCTGAAGACCCGTGAGTTGCTGTACAATTTTTGCATTGTATTTTTCTGATAAACGGAGTGCTTCATCTTGATTTTCTTGCAACTCATAATAGGTTCTATTCAATTGGGCCTTTCGGCTAAATCGTTCATATAACATTGTGATTGGATGTGCTAATGGTGTGTTTTTCAATAAATTGCCTTCTGTGCTATTTTGGGCATAACGAGCTTTTTCGTCTTTGGACAATTGCACTCCTTCAATATTCATTTTTTCCTTATCTGTCGGTTTTGACAAATCTTTGATAAACAGCGGATATGGTTTCATGGCATAAACGACAACTTGTTTGAGCATCACTGCTTTCATAGAAAGTCGCAAATAACAATTGTCCTTTATGGTAAAAATATTTTTATCTACAACAAAAACGGCCATTTCATAACCAACTCTCGTAATGACAATTGTATCGTGTAAATGTACCATAAGTGCATATTCTCCTCCATGCCCAGAAAAAACCATCGCTCCTGAACTCATATTGTGAATACAAGCATTTTCCAAAGGTTGCACTGTTATCATATCCACCACTTTCCCTTTTAGGACAAATTTTTCTTGTCCCAACAAAGTTATTGAGAATAATAATAAAATTAATAATATGTTGAAATTTTTGTTATGCACTATTTTTTTGTTTGCAAAGATAACACAAAATCTTTAATATGTTTATTTATTCATTATCAACGCCTTAAAAACTTCTCCTCTTTGTTCAAAATTTTTGAATTGGTCATAACTTGGAGCCGCAGGCGAGAGCAAACAAATTTTTCCACAATGGGTTATTTTTTTTGCTATTTTCACAATTTCTTGATAATCATTTGCTTTATATAAATTGTTTATTTTGTTTGCTGCAAATAATTCATACATTCTTTCTCCCGCCAAACCTATAAAAATAAAATGTTGAACACTTTGCTTATTTTTGAAATAATCGGCTAAAATTTGATAGTCAATACCTCTGTCCATTCCTCCAAGTATAAGCGTATCAACGTTTTGCAATGATTCAACGGCTGCAATACATGCTTGTGGAATAGTGGAAATACTATCATTGTAAAAAATAATGCCATCATACGTCCCCACCAATTCCATACGATGTGGCAATGGTTTAAAGGTGTCAAAGTGTAATCCAATTTTATTCACAGCTACACCTTCAACACAAGACAAAGCAGCAATTGCAGCAGCAATATTAGCATAATTATGTTCACCTTTTAATGGAAAATGTTTATCTATTGTCTTTATCAATTGTTTTTGTTTTTCTTTAATTAGAAAAAATTGCTTGTTGTGATAGTAACTATATACATTTTTACTTTTTTGTGTAGAAAAAGGTAACCCATTTGAAACAAATGGATTTTCTGCTATTCGTTTGGAAATTTCGCTATCGTCATCATTATAAATGAAAAAATCTTGACTGTTTTGTTTTAAGGCAATATTATATTTTGCCTTTTGGTAGGCCGTGTATGAAATATAATGGTCTAAATGTTCTTCATACAAATTCAATAGAATTGCAATATGTGGTGCTTGATGAATATATTCCAATTGGTGAGAGGACAATTCCAAAACAATTTTTGTTTGCACATCAATTTTGTCTATCAAATCCAAAAGTGGCACACCAATATTCCCGCCAAACAAAATATTATCAGATAATTGATTAAGAATGTGATAAATAAAACTTGATGTGGTACTTTTTCCTTTTGTGCCTGTTACGGCAATAGATTGTTTTCCAAATGCTTGTAAAAACAAATCTGTTTGAGAAGTAATTTTTGTCGGTTCTACTATTACATCTTTCAAACTAATACCCGGAGATTTGATTATCAAATCAAAATCTGTTATCAGATCGGAAGAGCGTCGTGTAGGGAAAGAGTGTAGATCTCG